>DHYN01000115.1:9550-14899 GCA_002414125.1 Ruminococcus sp. UBA5129
GATTATTCAGCGTCCATTTTAAGAACCTCAACGCCCTTATAGAAACCGCAGTTTTTGCAAACCTTGTGCGGAGCCTTGATTGCTCCACAATTATCGCACTTGCACATAGCCGGCGCATCAAGCTTCCATACAGCAGAACGTCTCTTATCACGTCTTGCCTTGGAAGTTTTTCTCTTCGGTACAGCCATTCTGGCACCTCCTTACAGAGCTTAGCTCATTTTATTTCAGACAATTGCATTCGGACTCATTCAGATCGCAGCCGCACACCATACAAAGACCCTTGCAGTCCTCACTGCACAGGAATTTTGACGGCAATTGCAGAAGCATGTCCGTAACGGCAATTTCGTTCATATCAATGCTCTCACCGTTGGCAACGATATACTCGTCGTTGTCGTTTGAAACGGACGAAACTACGATATGTTCAAATTCAAAACGATAGTCATTTTTCAGCTCCCTGAGGCATCTGTCGCACATCTGCACGAGGGTAACACTGACGGAATATTTCAGGTAAACGACTCCTGCGCGGTTAAGGAGTTTTCCGCTGATATCAACAGGTGAGGCAAAGCCCACGCCGCTTATATCGGAAAGCTCGTTTACAGGGATAGAGTAGCCGAAGTCCTTAGTCTCGCCGACAATATTGAAAAGCTGTTTTAAATTAATGATCATAGCATTTTCCCTTCAGAGCACCATGAAGTATATTATACACCAATAACGGAATATTGTCAATAGTCCGCAATAATTTTTTTGAAAAAACTTACTTTGCGTACTTGAGAACGCTCTCGGGGAGTTCGGAGTCGTCAGCAGAAACGGTGAACACGATAGTAGTGTCAGCGCCTGTGAGCTTGTCGAGCTTAGCAAGAGCAGCGCCGAAAGCCTCGTAGTCTCTTCCGCCGATCTTGAAGATACCGTCAACGAAGATCTCCTTGATGTCGTAGTTGCCTGCGAGCATACCTGCGATGAAGCCGTAAACGGCATCGAAGCCCTCGACAGCGAACTGATCTGCATCGCACCATCTTACCTTGTAGCTGATAGAGCGTCTGATAGTCTCACCCTTTTCGATGCATACGAGACTGCCGTTAGTTTCACTTACGGCAAGGTTTATCATATCAATGAGGATCTTGGTCTTACCCGAACCCTTTTTACCTGTAATAAGTTTAATCATAATTTACTCCTTCCTTTGCCGGTCGGCAAATGTGAATTTATTTTTTCGGGCGGCACATCACGTTGGGAGGTGTCGCACACCTTTGCTGGATCAGTGACCGATACTTAGCCGAGCTTAGCTTCAAGCTCAGCCTTAGCGCCCTCGTAGCCGGGCTTGCCGAGCAGAGCGAACATATTGGACTTGTAGCTTTCAACGCCGGGCTGATTGAACGGATTAACGCCGAGAGTGTAGCCGGAAATAGCGCAAGCCTTCTCGAAGAAGTAGATCATATATCCGACGCTTTCCTCGGTAGTATCTTCGAGCTCGAGGATGATATTGGGAACGCCGCCCTCGGTATGAGCGAGAACAGTTCCCTCGAAAGCACGTCTGTTGACAACGGACATGTACTGATTTGTGAGGAAGTTGAGACCGTCGAGGTTGTCCTCATCGTCCTCAAGGAAAAGATCCTGCTTGGGATTCTTGATATCAACGACTGTCTCGAACATGACTCTTGAGCCGTCCTGAATGAACTGACCCATTGAGTGGAGGTCTGTCGAGAAAACGGCAGCCGACGGGAAGATACCCTTATTGTCCTTGCCCTCGCTCTCGCCGAAGAGCTGCTTGTACCATTCGCTCATCATAACGAAGCTTGGGTCATAGGAAACGAGCATTTCAACGGATTTGCCCTTTCTATTGAGGATATTTCTCAGAGCTGCATATTTGTAGCAGTCATTGTTGTCGAAATCGGCGCAGAAGTCAGCCTGAGCCTTTGCAGCGCCCTTCATGAGAGCATCTATATCGCAGCCTGCGACAGCGATCGGGAGCAGACCTACAGCAGTGAGCACCGAGAAACGTCCGCCGACATCATCGGGGATAACAAATGTCTCATAGCCCTCGGTGTCGGAGAGGCTTTTGAGAGTACCTCTTGCCTTATCGGTGGTAGCGAAGATACGGTTTTTAGCTTCTTCCTTGCCGTATTTGTCCTCGACCATCTTCTTGAAGATCCTGAAAGCGAGAGCGGGTTCTGTAGTTGTACCCGACTTTGAGATAACGTTAACGGAGAAATCCTTGCCCTCACAGATAGAGATGACCTCGTTGAGGTATGTAGGATTGATGCTGTTGCCGACGTAGTAGATGTCGGGGGTATCCTTCTTCATGTTGTTGTAGAGGGGGGACTTGAGGAGCTCGATAGCAGCTCTTGCGCCGAGATATGAACCGCCGATGCCGATAACGATGAGGATATCGGAGTTAGCCTTAATCTTCTCGGCAGCAGCCTTGATCCTTGCGAACTCTTCCTTGTCGTAGTCGGTAGGAAGATTTACCCAGCCGAGGAAATCATTTCCGAGACCGTTCTTATTATGGAGAGTTTCGGCAGCGGTCTCGATCTGAGCCTTGATGCCTGTCAATTCATCGGGACCGACGAAGCTCTCCAGATATTTTGTATTGAGTTTTAAAGACATTTGAAAAAACCTCCAATATTGTAAAGAGCGCAGTCTTATACAAATAATTTTTCACTATCTATAATACTATATTTTTTAAAATTTTTCAAGACCCATTTCCATAATTAAGCATTTTAAACAATTATCAAACTAAATTTTCAGTACATTTGACAACATTTCCCTCATTATATAACCGAAACTGAGTCGTTCAACGTCTGCACGAGCGGTTATGGGGGTCTCGCAGACGAGGGAATCTCCGCAGTAGAATGCCGCAGTGCCGATACGCTGACCCTTTTTGACAGGTGCGGAGAGATATTGCGGAACGACTACGCGCTGGGTCAGTTCATCCGCGCCTTTCGGAACAACGATCTCACTCTGCTGAGCGAGACAGATTTCTACCGCTGCATCGACTCCTCCGCGAACCTTGACGGGAAGCAGCATTTCATCGGGGAAGCCTGTCTCTGTGACCTTGAAATCGCTGAAGCCCTTGCGGACAAGCCGTTTCGCCTCGGAGAAAGCGGTGTCCTCATCGGGAGCGCCGAGCACCACCGCGATATACACCGCACCGCTCTCGCTGCGTGCACCGNNTTCCGCGATGCAGAAACCGCTCTCATCGGAGTGAGCCGCCTTAAATCCGATATGTCCCTGTAGTGTCCTTGCGAGGGTGTTCTCATTTACGAGTTCGACCGAACCGTCCTTTACGAAATCGCGCCATGTTGAGAAATAAGACTCCATGAATGGATAGCGTGTCAGCTCCGCGCAAACCTTTGCAAGATCGGCGGCGGTAGTTCGGCAGCCGTCCGAGGGATAGCNNCGTGCGGAGAGGTGAAATGCGTGTTCCGCAAGCCAAGGTCGAAAGCCTCGCTGTTCATCCTCCTTGTGAAAGCGCCGAGGCTGCCCTCGGATTTTTCGGCAAGCACCGTCAGGGCATCGTTAGCATTGCCTATGACCGCGCCCTTGAGCAGCTCCGAAACGCTTATTTTGTCCCCCGGCTGAAGCCATATCACCGAGCCCTTTGTTCCGCTGACCGACTGCGAAGCCGTAAGGATGTCCTCCTCGGAGAAGCGCCCCGTATCAATGTCCTCGGCGATAAGGAGCAGTGACATGAGCTTTGCCATATATCCGCACAGCCGTTCCGAATCGGCATTTTCGGCTTCGAGCACCGATCCTGTTGATGCTTCAATAAGTATGTATGCCGTCCCGTCAGCGCTTGAAACGGTCGGCACGCTCATCCCGAGCAGGAGTGCAGCCGCCGCGGCAATGCATATGAATTTCGTTACCTTGCTCAAAAACGATCCCTCCCTAACAAAAAATATTGTGTCTGCAAGTACGCGGACACAAAACGAATGTTTCTTTATTGTGCAATATGCAGATTTTTGATTTTCAGACTCTTTTTTTGTCACTTATGTTTGACAGCTCAAGGATTTTGTATTATAATGATAGATACAGATAAAATATAAAAGAATTCAAAATAAAAAGGTGTAGAATGTATAAAAGAAAGAAGAAGCACAGAATACGCTATCTAAGAGTAGGTATGGCTTTACTTCTTATGGTTCTGATATGTGTCGGCATTGCGTTTTGCGTATCTTCATGCCGAAGCGGCGGCGAAAAAGCTGTGAATACAGGGAACATTCCCTCGTACACAGAAGCTTCTGCCGAAGCGACAGCTCCCGTCACCGAAGAACCCACTGAAGCCGTACCTGTTATTTTTTACCCCGAGCTCGCGGAAAACGCCGTGAGACTTTCGGACGAGGACGACCCCAAATACGCTGTTCTCATTGATACGGAGACAAATCAGATAATCGCGTACAAGGACTACAACGTTCGTATGTATCCTGCGTCGCTCACAAAGGTAATGACACTAATTGTCGCAGTCGAGAATATCCCCGACCTCAGTCAGACGGTGCTCATTACCAGCGATATGATCGACCCTATGGTGAACGTCCACGCCTCGCGCGCAGGCTTTACGACAGGCGAGACCCCGACACTTGAGCAGGTGCTCTACGGCATCATACTCCCTTCGGGCGCAGATGCAGCTCTTGCCGCAGCCGTGTATGTTGCAGGCTCGGAAGCAGACTTTGTTCAGATGATGAATGAAAAGGCTGCCTCTATGGGACTCAGGAACACGCATTTTACGAACGTAGTGGGACTGCATGACGAACAGCACTACAGCACCGCCGAGGACATGGCAATGATCCTCGAGTACGCTATACAGAATGAGATATGCGAGAGAATACTCTCAACATATCAGTACAATATTCCGCCTACCGATCTGAATCCCGAGGGTATCGAGCTTACAAGCACGATGTTCAGCCGCATGACGGGCGACGAGATGCCCAATGTCACGATAAAGGGCGGCAAGACAGGATTCACCGATGAAGCAGGTCAATGCCTTGAAAGCTATGCTTATATCAACGGCAAGACCTATATCATGGTGCTCGCAGGAGGAAATTCAAAGTGGCAGGCTGTATACATGACACTCAGCGGCTACAGTGTTTACTGCGCAGGCGGAGCGCCATATGAACCGCCGAGGTAAACGGTATACGCCTGCAGTAACATTATATGACAGAAAATCAGGATTATGTGTAGATATAGATGAATAGGAGAATAATAATATGAGATTCAGAGCCGGACGTTATTTCGGGGTAGCGGCAGGCATAGTGCTTGTCTGCTGTGGTATAAACCTCGTCAGTCATTATTTTATCGAATACGACAATGAGGTCAAGGACATCGGAAACTTCCTCAGCGACCCTGCTATGGCAGCTCCTG
>DHYN01000115.1:14914-17375 GCA_002414125.1 Ruminococcus sp. UBA5129
GGTCGGCTATGAGCCGCCGACTCAGCCCGATACGCGCTATCAGGGCTATCAGGTGATAGATGTTTCGGCGTCACAGGATTCGTCCTCGCTTATCGCGGTCGTTGACGAGGCTCATCCTGCACCCGAGACGGCTTCGAGCAGCTTTGTCAGCCTTTTTGAAAAGAAAAATGACCTCTATTCTATCCGCTATGAGGGAATGGAGATCACAGACGATGCCGCATATGCGTTCAACACCATGATGCAGGACTACAACTCTACGACAAAGCTCAAGGATTTTGTTGTGTACAATACTACCGAGTCCGACAGCAATATGTATTCGCCCTGCTGCGGAACATTCCCCGAGTCTGTTCTCGGAAACTGCGTGGATCTTGCGGTAATGGGCATCAACGGTTTGATAGCATACGATGGCAGAGACGAAGAGGGTTGGGTCGTAGAGAACTGCGCTGCATACGGATTTATCGTCCGCTTCCCTGAGGGAAAGTCTGCAGCAACGGGTCATAATTACTGTCCGTGGCATCTGCGCTATGTGGGTACGCTCTATGCGGCTGTGATGCGCGACAACAACCTTACCCTTGAGGAATTCAACGACTGGATCAAGGGCTATACGCTCGAGACTGCTCCGTATGAGTACACGCTCGGCGGCATCACTTACAAGATCTACTATGCCGCATCAATGGGTGATACAACGCAGATCAAAGTTCCGAGAGCCGGAAATTATACGATCATGAGCAACAACATTGACGGATATGTTATTTCCGCGATAAAGAAGTGAATACATAAGCAATAACGCCATAGCATTTATGATCCGATGTCATAAATACTATGGCGTTTTTTGAAGTTTTTCCGGTATTGGCTCAGAGGTTACCGATAGTGAAATACATTCCGAGTATAAAGAGCAGGAAAACTATATTCGCGGCAGTAAAAACGATGAAGTAGTGTTTTTTGGAATCGGGCTTTTCTTTTGCGATGCACTTGAATGATATGAGACTTGCCATTGAAGCTATCAGCGTACCGAGACCGCCGATGTCCGTACCGAGGATGAGCTGACGGCAGTTGTCGGTGAATCCCGAGAGAAGCAGCGTCGCAGGGACGTTGCTGATTATCTGACTTGCGGCGAGCGCTGTGAGAAATTCGTTGCCGTCGATAATACTGCGGATGAAGCTGTTGACTGCATTTATGCGTCCCATATTGCCGATGAAGATGAAGAAGCCTGCAAACGTCAGAAGGAGAGAGTAGTCCACGCGTTTGAGGATGCTCCTATCTGTAATAAGAACAGCGATAAGTACGATCGCAGCGGTGACCGCGAAGTGGAGCACCTTAGCGACACTGAGCAGGCATACCGCGAACAGCAGTATATAAACTGCGAGCGGTACAACGGCGATGATCCCATGATTTTCAGGAAGCTCAACGGTCGTTTTTGAGCGGTCGGCGGCGATGAAGATCCAGATCATGAGAAGCACGAACGCAAGCAGTGCGTAGGGCAGCAGAAGCAGGATGAATTCTCCGAGCCCAAGTCCCGAAATACCGTAGAGGTAGAGATTCTGGGGATTTCCGAGCGGTGTGAGCATGCTTCCGAGGTTTGCCGCGAGAGTTTCCATTACGACAGTCGGGACGAGGAGTCGGGAAGAAGCCTCCTTGTTGAGCATCCCGAAGATAGTGACGGTGAACGGGACGAATGTGATGAGCGCGACATCATTCGTGATGAGCATACTGAAAAAGAAGCAAAGGCTCACGAGGATGACGAGAATGCTGCGAAGGCTTTTTGCCGTGCGGAGGAGTCTCTCGGCAGTGCGGCTGAACACGCCTATTGTCTTGAAGCCCTCCATTACCGCCATGAGCGAGAAGAGGATGCAAATGGTTCTGAAGTCGATATAACCGAGATACTCCTTGTCGGGATGGACGAGTATCATCGAAGCCGCTGCGAGGACGATCGCGGCGCAGAGGACGGTCTCGTTTTTGAAAAGCTGAATGATTTTTTTCACGTTTTGCTCCTTTATAATAGGTATCGGGTAATATTATATCACTGTTTGGATCAGTTTTCAATACCGACGGCTGATTTTTTTTGTACACATCGGTGCAGAAAATGCATACTGTGAGTGCCGAATATTGAAAAATATTGAACGATAATTGAAAAAACGTTGAAAAATTTTTTAAAGCCTGTAAAATGGTAAAAACAGAATGCAAACTTAAAATTTATTCAAAGAACGTCCAAAATTACGAAATATAGGGACTTTTTTGCTCTCTCTTTTACACATGAATCGTTCAACCCGTCAACTGATTTTGACAGATTTATAAAATTCATTCATTTTGTCCACTAAATCTTCAAAAAGTGAGTTGTATTTTCTGCCTAAAGAATTTATAATATAAAGTAGTAATATATGCTGATTTAATGCGCGTTCAAACACTTATCGGCAAAGATATTAATATGTAAGATTTTTAAATTAAATTTAAAGGAGGAATT
>DHYN01000051.1:0-3939 GCA_002414125.1 Ruminococcus sp. UBA5129
CCGTTATCGTTTCGGCAGCGGCTTTTACTTCAATAATGTTGTACAAAAAGTCCACCTATTCGCCAATTTTTTTGTTGACAAAGGACTTTTTTTATTATATAATTAATATATAATGTTATTTTGGATAATTATGATAAGGAGTGTATTTATGAACAAGAAATTAAAAATCGGACTTTCTGTTCTGTCATCTGCGATCCTATGCTTGACTGCCGTTCCCTCGACAGCATTCAACAACATCAATTCATCGGCTGCAAATCTCCTGACAGCAGAGTTTGAAACTACAAATGACTCTTTCTCGCCAAGAGGCGGCGCTAAGGTGCAGTGGACATCGGACAAGGCGTATTCGATCGACTGCTCTCTCTTTGTAAGCGGACGTACCGACACCTGGAACGGCGCTTCCCGTGATGCTTCATCTATCATGAAAGCAGGAAATACATACAAACTCTCAGCCGCTGTATATCAGGAAAGCGGTGAGGATGTTGAGATGAAATTCTCGCTTCAGTATACCGACAGCACAGGTTCTACTGCTTACGATGCGATCGCTCTCGACACCGCTGCATCAGGTGAATGGTTGGTGCTCTCAAATGATGCTTATACCGTTCCTTCAGGTGCTTCGGATCTCCAGATCTACCTTGAAACTACCGAATCGCTCACCGATTTCTACGTCGATCTCGTTAAAGTTACAGGCGCTCCGTCAACTATTAAGAACGGCGACTCAAACGGCGACCTCAAGATCGACGATACAGACCTCACATCCATTCAGGATTTCGTCCTCGGAAGAAGCGATGAGATCGAACCCGGCGGCGATATGAACAAGGATGACGTTATCAACTCCGCCGATATCGTTCTACTCAGACAGTATCTCATGACTCCGCATACCCCTGTTATCGAGGGCAACTGGGATGATTATCAGGAGCAGGATTCTCCGGAAAGACTCCAGATGCTCAAGGATTCACTCTACCGTGTCGGCAACACCGATCGTCTCCGCCAGAAGATCGTTAAGGCTCAGAGCGGCGAACAGGTAACGGTTTCATACATCGGCGGTTCTATCACGGCAGGCGGTTCTTCAAGTACTCCTGCAAAGAGCTATGCCGAGCTTTCATATAACTACTTCAAGGAGACCTTCGGCTGTGGTTCAAACGTTCACTACGTCAATGCCGGAATGGCAGGTACTTCATCGGTCGTAGGCAACCTCCGTGCGGACAATGACATCCTCTCTAAGAAATCCGACATCATCTTCATCGAATTCGCTGTAAACGATCAGGACGGCTCACGTTTCCAGAAGTCCTACGAATCTCTCGTTAAGAGGTGTCTCATGGACGAGAATGAACCTGCTGTTGTTCTCATCACTCTTTGTACAGAAACCAACGGTTCATGCCAGCCCTGGATGGCTAAGATCGCCGAAAACTACGATCTCCCACTCATCAGCGGTCGTGATGCTATCCAGAATGCTATGAAGAACGGTACTATGACATGGGCTCAGTACGGAAGCGGCGACAACATACACCCCGGTGACGGCGGTCACCAACTCATCGCTGACTGCATCGGCTATTACTACCGCCGTGCGCTACGCAGCGAAAATGAATCCGATGAGTACACTATCCCGACATCGGAAGTATTCGGCGCTGAATACTCAACAGCAAAACTTCTCACTGTAAACGAGATGCAGGGTCTCTCGAAAGGCTCATGGTCATCTGGCACAAATAACCAGCAGTACTCCGCAAACGGCTTCACAAACAGTAAGAACGGCAATGATCCGCTCACATTCAGTGTTGAAGGCAAGGGTATCATGCTCTTGTTCCAGTCCAACTCCAATGACACTATGGGTACGGTAAATGTAACCGTAAACGGCAAAACTACTCCCGTATCAAGTAAGCTCCAGTGGACATGGGGCGGTCTCGACGGCGACCTCGGCTACTATCAGAACACCTCGGGCAAGCTTGATGTTTCACTACAAATGGTCGATTCCTCCAAGACTTTTGTCCTCTACGGAATCGCTGTGATCGAATGATTTCTCTCACCGCNNCGCGGCGGTGATTTTTTGTGCAAATATTGCGATTTATATTATGGAGGCAGACTGTATTTAGTTAAAATAAGAAAATATTTGCTTTTTCTAAAAAAACAGTGGAAATTTTTTTCAATATATGTTATAATTAATGCAAAAGTGTTTTTTTCAAGACACTGTTTTCAGAATTAATACAGCACTGAACCGAGCTTATACAGTGCTGCATTAAGAAAGCCGTCCTTAACAGGATGCGTTTTTTCTGAATCAATATTCAATTATTATGCTGCTGAATGCGGCTAAGTGAAAGGAATGGTTATACATTATGAGAAAGGTTCAGTTGACCGAAACCGTTTTGCGTGACGCCAACCAGTCCCTTATGGCGACCCGTCTCCCGTACAAGGATTATGAGGGTATTCTTGCCGACATGGACAAAGCCGGCTACTACTCTATCGAGTGCTGGGGCGGCGCTACTTTCGATTCCTGCCTGAGATACCTCGGCGAGGATCCGTGGGAGCGTCTCAGAAATCTTAGAAAAAACCTCCCCAACAGCAGACTCCAGATGCTTCTGAGAGGTCAGAATCTCCTCGGATACAAGCACTACCATGACGACGTAGTTGAGAAGTTCATCGAGCTTTCTATCAAAAACGGTATCGACATAATCCGTATCTTCGATGCTCTCAATGATTTCCGCAACCTCGAAACCGCTCTCAGCGCTACTATGAAATACGCTACTCCCAAGACTATCGCCTCGGGTTGTATCTCATATACACAGAGCCCTGTTCACACAGTTGACAAATACATCGAAATGTGCAAGGAGCTCAAAAGAATGGGCTTCCAGACAATTTGTCTCAAGGATATGGCAGGTACTATGTCTCCTTATGAGGCTGAACATCTCATCAAGGGCATCAAGGATGCTGTAGGCGATATGCCGCTTATTCTCCATACTCACTGCACAACAGGTATGGCTTACATGACAATCACAAAGGCTGTCGAAGCAGGTATTGACGTTGTCGATACAGCTACATCGTGCTTCTCTGGCGGTACGTCACAGCCCGCTACGGAAACTATGTACTACGCTTTCCAGCAGTACGGTATTGACTGCGGTCTTGATGAAGAGACTATCAATAAGGTCAACGACTTCTTCAAGCCTATCAAACAGAAGTATGTTGACAACGGACAGCTCAATCCCAAGAGCCTTGCTACAGACTCTCAGGCACTCGTTTATAAGGTTCCCGGCGGAATGCTCTCAAACATGATCGCTAACCTCACTGATATGAAGGCTATGGATAAGTTCGATGCGGCTCTCGCTGAGATCCCGAACGTAAGAGCTGATCTCGGTTATCCTCCGCTCGTAACTCCCCTTTCTCAGATGGTAGGAAATCAGGCTGTTACCAATGTTCTTGTCGGCGAACGCTACAAGAACATCTCTAAGGAAGTCAAGAACTACATAAAGGGTGAATACGGTACTGCTCCCGCTCCTATCAGCGATGAGCTCCTCAAAAAGGTTCTCGGCGACGAATCTCCCGTTGACTGCCGTATCGAGGATCAGAAGCGCACCGGTGAGGATTTCGATGCCGCTAAGGATGCTCTCGGAGATCTCGCTCGTTCCGAGGAGGATATAATGAGCTATATCTGCTATCCCGATCAGACTGTCAAGTTCCTCAAGGATCGTAAGGCTAAGGAAGAGAACGAAGCTGTTTACACTATCGAGGAAATGTAAGGAGGCAGCATGATGTTGAATAATGTTATTTTAGCCGCTGCCAATAAAGCTTCCGGTGAAAAGATCTCGATCTCCGATGCTGCTGTCACCGCTGTTTTCGGATATGCAGTAGTTTTTGCAGGCTTGATCATACTCATGATCGTTGTCTATATCACGGCTCTTTTCTTCAAAAAGAAGAAGAAGGACGTGCCTGATAGCAGATATAGCTCATTAT
>DHYN01000051.1:3954-4209 GCA_002414125.1 Ruminococcus sp. UBA5129
CTGCTAAGCTTGCTCCCGGTTCAGCAGGTCACGTTAAGCTTTATGACGTTCCCGATAAGGAAGCTGCAATGATAATGGCAATTGTTGCCGACAAGTTACAGACTCCTCTTAACGAACTTCGTTTCATTTCTATCAAGGAGGTTAAATAATCATGAAGTATAAGGTAACTCTCAAAGGTAAAACCTATGAGGTCGAGGTTGAAAAGGGCAAGGCTGTTCTCCTCGACGAATATGAGGCTCTTGCTCCCGCACCTGT
>DHYN01000051.1:4248-21995 GCA_002414125.1 Ruminococcus sp. UBA5129
CCCGCTGCACCTGCTGCTCTCGCCGCAGGTGAGACAGTAAACGCTCCCATGCCCGGAAACATACTCAGAGTTGACGTCAAGGAGGGCGATAAGGTCAAGGCAGGTCAGATCCTCATCATCCTCGAAGCTATGAAAATGGAGAACGAGATCGTTGCTCCTAAGGATGCGACCGTTGTTCAGGTCGCAACAAGCAAGGGCGCTGTTGTAGAAACAGGTACTCCTCTGGTTGTTCTTGCTTAAGGAGGTCGAAAGATGGATATTCTTGAAACCCTGAACAAATTATGGAACGACTCGGGCTTTGCAAGCTTTTTTGCTGACGGCGGTTGGAAAAACCTCGTTATGATCGGCATCGCCTGCATCCTCCTCTATCTCGGTATCGTCAAGAAATTTGAACCGCTTCTCCTCGTTGGTATCGCTTTTGGATGCCTGCTTGTAAACGTTTCCAACTTCTTTATTGACGGTGCAAGCTCTGCGGATGCTCTCTATCATCCCGAGCTCTGGGATGCTTTCCTCGACCACGACAGTCCGTTCTATCACAGCTACGGTCATGTAATGTCAAACGGAGGCTTCCTCGATATTCTTTACATAGGTGTTAAGGCAGGTCTCTATCCCTCGCTCATTTTCCTCGGTGTAGGTGCTATGACAGACTTTGGTCCGCTTATCGCAAGACCTAACAGCCTCCTCCTCGGAGCTGCCGCACAGATGGGCGTATTCCTCGCCTTCTTCGGTGCTGTCTGCCTCGGATTCACAGGAAATCAGGCTGCTTCTATCGGTATCATCGGCGGCGCTGACGGTCCTACTGCTATCTTCCTTACTACAAGACTTGCTCCCGAGCTCCTCGGACCTATCGCAATTGCCGCTTATTCGTATATGGCGCTCATCCCCATGATTCAGCCGTTCTTTATGAGACTTCTCACTACCGAAAAGGAACGAAAGATCAAAATGGAACAGAGCCGTGAGGTTTCCAAGACCGAAAAGATCCTCTTCCCGATCATCGTTTCGATCTTTGTTATCCTCCTTCTCCCGTCAACAGCTCCTCTCGTTGGCTGTCTCATGCTCGGCAACCTTTGGAGAGAATGCGGTGTTACGGCAAGACTTTCCGATACGGTTCAGAATGCTCTCATGAACATTGTTACTGTATTCCTCGGAATTTCCGTTGGTGCAACNNTTCCTTTCACTTGAGACGATCAAGATCATCGTACTTGGACTCACAGCATTCTGCTTCTCGACTATCGGCGGACTTCTCGTTGGAAAGATCATGTGCAAGCTCTCAGGCGGTAAGATCAATCCCCTCATCGGTTTNNCAGGCGTTTCTGCCGTACCTATGGCTGCTCGTGTTTCTCAGATCGAGGGTCAGAAGGCTAATCCCTCCAACTTCCTGCTCATGCACGCTATGGGGCCGAATGTTGCAGGTGTTATCGGTTCCGCTATTGCAGCAGGATTCCTCCTCGCTGTGTTCGGTTAAACTACTTACAGGAAAGCTTCTTAGTAGGCTTTCCTGTTTTTTATATATAAATACTGTTGATGTGATATATTCCTTTAATATTATTGACAAAATGTGAATAACAAGGTATAATATTAGTAATTATTATGAAATGAGGTGCGTTATGAACCTTAAAAAGCTTATTGCCGCTGTACTATCAGGAGTGCTTTGTACTGCTCCGCTTTTAAACAGAAGTGAAGTCCGTGCCGATATAAGACACATCGAATTCAGCTACATAGATCACTCTGTCAACGACGGTGAACCTATCCGTGGAGTTGACATTTCCTCGATCATTTCACTCGAAAAGGCAGGAGTGGTTTTCCGGGACGAGAATNNGGATATTTTCCGAACTCTCGCCGAAAACGGCGTCAACTACATCCGAGTGCGTGTCTGGAATAACCCATACGACATAGACGGAAATCCATACGGCGGCGGAAACTGCGATAAATATGTCGCTTCTGAGATAGACAGACGCGCTGCCGAGTATAATATGAAGCTGCTTGTCGATCTTCAGTACTCAGATTTCTGGGCTGACCCCGAAAAACAGACCGTTCCGCGTGACTGGGACGGATTCCCTCTCGAATGGAAAAAAACATCTATCTACAATTACACGTCCGAAACTCTTAAATATATCGCCGATTCCGGTGCCGATATTGGTATGGTTCAAGTTGGAAACGAGACCAATTGCTTCTTCTGCGGTGAAAATGATATGGATAAGATCTGTGAAATGTTCTCAAGCGGCTGTAAAGCTGTCCGCGATTTTGACAGTAACATCCTTATCGCACTCCACTTCGCCAATCCATCTACAGGTTATTATGACTGGTACGCTCAGAAGCTTAATGAGTGCTGGGTTGACTACGATGTTTTCGCAACATCCTACTACCCGTACTGGCACGGTACTACTGATAATTTGACAAATGTACTCAAAACGATCTCCGACCGCTATAACAAATACGTCATGGTTGCCGAAACTGCTTATCCATACACAAGCGAGGACGGGGATACTTTTGGAAATGCTGTTTCATCCTCATCACAGAATGTCGATCTCCGTTATCCGATCTCCGTAGACGGTCAGATCAACTGTATCTCGGACGTATTTCAAGCTGTTGCCAATGTCGGCAGCAAAGGTATCGGTGTATTCTATTGGGAACCTGCTTGGATCGGTGTCAAGGGAAACTCATGGGAGCAGAACCGCGAGCTGTGGAACAAATACGGCTCAGGCTGGGCAACCGATTATGCCGCTCAATACGATAGATCTGCTACAGAAGCCGGCGGCTCTTCCTATGACAATCAGGCGCTATTTGACTTTGACGGAAAACCGCTCCCGTCACTAAGCGTATTCAAGAATATCTATCCTCAAAAGGAGATTCATCTTCCGTCAGAGCCTTCCACAGAAGCTTATACCGAACCTGCAAAAGCGTTCATCGCAGGTGACATCAACTTCGATGGATCGGTCGATGCATCTGATATGGTTCTCCTGCGCAAAATGTGGTCAGAGCACGGCTTTGATCTTCCTGCCGACCTCGACAACGATGGAATGATCTCGGATAATGATCTCCGTTTACTTAATGCTTTCATACTCGACCGTAAGTTGAGATAGACGGACGATCTGCCGTATGATGACTATGGTAATATCATTTTTTTGATTGGATTTATAACAACAAATTCGCACCGAGAAATGCGAACTAACAGTTTCTGCAAAGTATCGGTGCTTTTTGCATTTACAGACAGGAAAAAGATCGTTTGAACTGAACAGCAAAGAAGTTGTTTGTTTTTAACATAATTCTACATCAGCAAAACTGTATTATGTAGGAATTTACAAAAAAATGAAAAGGTATTGACATATCAGAAAAAAATGGTATAATATAATACGTAGACATACATAAGAACTGTGACGTTAACAGTAGAGGTATGTCACATGAGTAAATATAACATTGGCAAACTTATTGAAAGATAAGGACGCAAAGCTTAAGGGCCTAACCCGTAAACGGTATGGCAGCCAGTTGCGAATAATCACTTATGTGATTATTTTTGCGTACAACTGTGTCTTTGCGAGATTACAGTTGTTTTTTTGTTTTTATTTGAAAAAGATGCAAACAAAATGTTCTTATTAAATAAGAGTTGCTAAAATCGGAAAGGATCAATCACTATGAAAAAAACTGTAAAAAAACGTAGCTTAAAAAGAAAGATCTCTTTCTTAATGGCATTATCTATGGTATGTAGCTTTCCATGTGCAATGAACGCCGGAGCTGCCCTTTCCAATATCGGCGGATCTCAGGATGACAAGGCATATACCGTTCCCGAGAATGTTGACGACAATGACTCGGCGGAAACATTGAACCTTTTAAACAGCGATGACACGACTTACGAGTCAGGTGTGGTTGACGTTTCAATAGGCTCTACTTTATTCATGGAGAAAGACATAGACCTTACGGTAACGCTTACAGGAAATGACAATTACTCTCAGACCGAAAACCTTTGTCTGACATCTTCAGACGAGACCAAAGCTCAATTTAGCAATCTCCCTGACGGCGAATATACTCTTACGATAAGCGCGCCCGGATTTGCTTCTTATGTCCAGAAGATACCGGTCGCTCAGAAGCTGTATTCCGTAAGGCTTACCGCCGGTTTTTGCAAGGGATATTCCTATGCGGAGGGCAGTATACATCCCGGAGTCCTTATGATCGGAGATGTGGATGGCAACGGTTATATAGATGATAATGACAAAAATATACTGATTGACGCTATTAACAGCACAGACGTATCAAACGATTATGCGACAGATCTGAATCTTGACGAAGCAACAGATCTGGTGGATCTGATGTTCTTCTCAAAGAGCTATAAAGAGGACATAGATCCAACTGCAGCGATTGAGGAGTTTGTTTCACCGTTGGTCATTAAAGCAGTAGCTTCGGAGGGTACAGAGCTGAAAGGCGATCCTGAAAAGATGCTTAATGGAGAAGAAACAGTAGTTCTTACTCCTACAGGTGAAGGTGGGATTTCCGCAGACAATCCTGTATCTCTTGAATTTGATATGCTGAAAGATGGGGATGCCTCTGTTTTTGACGGAATTACTTTTGAAACCGGAAGCGAGAATCCGGTGTCCGAAGCAACGATTGATATTGAATATATCGAAGACGGTAAAAACTATATAGTTACTGTTCCGGTAAAATCAGGCGTCAATTATTTGCTTAAAGAAAGCGACGTATATGCTGAAATTGACGATAACGGCAATATTAAAGTTCATCTCGGAAATCAGATCGCTGTTAAAAAAATCGTTCTGACTGTCACAGCAATGCAGAACAACAATAATCTCGCCGAGATCAGCAAGGTTGAATTTGTAAACGGAATGGAAAGCCGAATTCCTGAACCCGAATTGGATATCCCTGAAAATCTTACAGCAACGGCAGGCAGTGAAAAATTCACTTTAAACTGGGATCCTTGCGTAAACGTATCGGGATATGAAGTGAAAATTGAACAGGGCGGCAATGTTGATACGTTCATTTCAATATCAAATTCAGTCAACGTTTCATCCTTTAATGGAAAAGACATAAAGAATTATACTACTTATAAAGTTAGCGTACAGTCGGTAAACGGCACATGGAAGAGCGGTTACTGTGATTCCGTTGAGGTTACTCCGAAACCTAATAAGCGTCCCGATAAACCCGACAATGTAAAAGCCACAGGAATTTATAAGGGAATAAACGTAACATGGAAAAATATGGACGATACTCAGTCCTACAATGTTTTCTATAAAGTAAGAAACAGCGATGAGGTATTGAAATGAACGTATCAACANNATGTACTATCAATGAATTAGACACGCTTACAGAATACGAGGTTTATGTTACAGGTGTTAACGAACTCGGCGAAAGTCCTGCATCAATCCACTGCTCAGCAAAGACAACTGATCTGAATCCTGCTCAGGTGTCGAAATACAATTTGATAAACCGTGATGAAACCGGAACTCCAGGAAGTACACATATTGTTTCTGTTACAAGAAANNGAAACGGCGGTTCAATGATCGACAGCGAACTTGATGAAGATTCAAATAATACTGCTTGGGGAGCTGTTGACAACAATGCAGCTTCATATTACTCAAAGACTACCTGGGACGACGGCGGTTTTAACGCGATCGGAGGAAACGGTCTTACATACGCCTTCGATGAAGCATACAAAATCGACACTATCGCTTTACTGACTTCGGGCGGAGCAGATCCGTTCTATGCACAGATAAGATGGTGGGCTGAGGACGGTACAAGTGCAGTCGTACGCGCATCTGTAAAAACTGTGAAAGACTCGGAAGGAAGAGCTTACTATACTCTGACGCTTCCCTCGCCTGTGACAGCAACAAAAATCCAGATCGGTCTTGGACGTTACTGGTATACTAACGAGTATAAGCTTATCACTATTGCCGAAACTTATTTCTATCGTTACGATGAACTCATGGACGAGATCATGGACTTGTATGTTGATGATCTTCATACCGTTCTGAAAGATTATGTTACTCAGAAAACTATTGATGCTCTCCGCGAAAAAGTAAACACTCCCGACGAATTCGGAGAGATCAATCTCAATACTCCCGCTTTGCTCCGCGAACTTGAAACAGCAGAAAAAATCCTGAATGCCGAGTCGATCAGCAGTCCGATAGAAATCCATAAAGGTATCACTACAAAAGATACAAGCCGTGGTTTCTCCGGTCTGAACGCATGGCAGCCTCTTGGAGTTTCTATTGGTACAGGAGAAGAAGTAACAATTTATGTCGGAAGCGACAAAAAGAAAACCGGTGACGGTACAGATCTACGTCTTATTGTTACACAGTATCATTCCGAATCAGGCAACGTTGTTTTAGAGGGAGCTAATCTTAAAGTCGGAGCAAATACATTTAAACTGACTAGAGGCTCAAGTGTCGGCGTGGAAATCGGCGGTGCTCTGTATATGCAGTATCAGGGTGCAGCTAATGCAACCGAAAGATACTCTGTTCGTGTAACCGGCGGTTCAGAAGTTCCTTTCCTCGACCTGTATAACGTAACTGATGAAAGCGAACGCAATGAAAGAACTGTTGAATATATAAAGAAATTGGACGAATATGTTCCGAAAATGGAAGCCCTTCACAATGAAGTTCACAAAGGCTCAGGCAACAAGAATATAGATTACGACTATGACAGCAAAAACTGTATTTTAGGCGCTTCGGATATAGTTCTTGATACAATGATGATTTCACTTCCGGCTCAGCAGATTCTGGCAGGCGCAGGAAAAGGCACTGCCGAAGAACGCGCCGAAAACGTTCTCAAATCAATGACTGCAATGGAAGATATGATGTATCTCTTCTATCAGCACAAGGGACTGAACGCATCTGCTCAGGATGAACTGAATCAGATTCCTAAGGGACATCTCAATATACGTTATCAGCGTATGTTCTCAGGCGCGTTCATGTATGCGTCAGGCAACCATATCGGAATCGAATGGGGTTCAGCAACAGGCATAATAAATGCAGTACCGATAGAATCTGATGAAAACGGTAAATATGTCAGCGGACATTATTTCGGTTGGGGTATTGCACACGAGATCGGACATTGTATCAATCAGGGCACTTATGCTGTAGCAGAAATCACAAACAACTATTTCGCACAGCTTGCTCAGGCTAAGGATACAAATGCAGGAATGCGTTTCCAGTACAACAATATCTTCAGCAAGGTAACTTCGGGCACAAAGGGAAATTGTTCCAATATCGCAACACAGCTCGGTATGTACTGGCAGCTTCACCTTGCCTATGACAACGGTCTGAATTATAAGACTTATTCCGATTACACTGAACAGTTGAACAATCTGTTCTATGCAAGAGTTGATACTTATTCAAGAAACCCGAAGGCTGCTCCTTCACCTGACGGCATAGCTCTGACTCTCGGCAGTAACACCGATCAGAATCTGATGCGTCTTGCCTGTGCGGCAGCAGAGAAAAATATACTGGAATTCTTTGAGCGCTGGGGAAAATCTCCCGATGAAGGAACGCTTGAATACGCTCAGCAGTTTGAAAAGGAAACCCGTGCAATATTCTATGCAAACGATGATTCACGTATTTATGCACTTGAGGGAAAAGGCAGCGTTTTAGGTACAGACAGTTCTGTTCAGGCTATAGACAATGTTTCAATAAATATTGGTTCAGAAGCAAATCAAGTAAACTTTAAATTCAGTTCAACCGGTATTTCCGAGGAGGATATACTGGGCTATGAGATAATCCGTTGTACGATTTCAGGCGGAAAAATAAATGAAATTCCCGTAGGTTTCTCAACAGGTTCTGAATTTACAGATACAGTAACAACGTTAAACAATCGTGTTGTATTCTATAAAGTTACACTTATTGACAACTACCTCAACCGTTCGGCAGTCTTTACTACAAATATGGTTAAGATCGAGCATGACGGAAGCCTGGACAAAACAAACTGGAGCATCAGCACAAACGGTCTTACAGCAGAAGCAGTTGCTCATGACGCTACAGATGAAATGCCGTGCGAACAGACTCATGACAATCCCGCAGCACTGGCTATTGACCATGATCTGAACACAGTTTATACTCCGCAGGTGAACAGCGATGAGGCTGAAATAGTTATTGATTTCAATCAGACCCTTACGGCTACAGGAATGAAGTATAGTGTCGGTGACGGAGAATCATTAGGAAAATACGAGATCTATGTATTGACAAATGACGAATGGATCCTTACAGCCGAAGGAACTTTCAAAGGCAGCGAGACTGTTTATTTTGCAAATGATGACGACAAATATATCAGTACTTATTCTGCAACAGCAGTAAAACTCGTTCTGCTTGATCAGAAGGATAAAACCGTTTCGATCGCTGAACTGGATGTTCTTGGAGTAACAGGCGATAATGTTGACTTCCGCAGAACCGATGAGGAAGCAACAGCAGTTATCGGTATATTGAGCGCAGATTACAAATACGGCGCTAATTCCGAGGAAATAATTCCGGAAGGCTCACTTATATTCACAGGTTCATATAAAGGAAATCCGGCTTATAATGTGGTTCTTTTATATGACGTAAACGGCAATATCGTAGGCGGTTTTGATGAAGAAGACAATATTGCAGCTCAGCAGATCATTCTGGCAGACGTACCTGACAACAGCAATATTGCAAATGTATCCAATGGTACATGGATCTACTGGATCGAACCGGAACAGATGAAGAATATGGAAATGCCCGAACAGGTACGAGCTGAACTTTACAGGGTAAATAACGCACTTACTAATGAGGGTCAGCGACTGGTCAGCGATTCGCTTCTTGAAACTGTTCCAAATAAAGATAAACTTCCGACAATTACATTGGACGGTAATAAATAATAACTGAAAGGGAGTAAGTTATGTTAAAAAAGATTTTAATAGGCGCATTTGCTGCTTTAGCATTCAGCGTGATTCATCCTATAAGTACAATGGCTGCCGAAACACATGACAATGTTCATATTGATGATTCGGGCAGAGTAACATTAATGTCTGACCATGCAGCAAATGACGGGATCACTACTCTCCAATTAAGTCTTAAAGTTGAGACTAAGAGTGAAGCTGATATTTCTTTTGAATTTGACTCTGAAAACAATATCAAAGTTACGGAATATCGTTATGATTCGGGATCAAATCAACTGAATATCTATATGTCTGATTCACAGCCGCTTTTTGATAGCAGTCATTCATTGAATATAGGGGCAGTATCCGCAAAGGATACTGCCGGAAATGATGTTTCTGTTACGATCAATGAAGTGGAAGATTCGTTGAAATACGTTTATAATAACACAATTGAAAACGTTGATGTCGAATTCAATATTGAGGCTCCTGCCACAACAGAAACGCCTGAAACAACAGAAGCAACTACAACAACTGAAACAACCACGACGGCTACAACAACTACAACTACGACTTCTGCAACAACCACTACAACTACGACTGCAACTGAAACAACTACCACAGCTGAAACAACTACTAAACCAAACAAAAATCCCATCGCTTCTGATGAAGATTTTTGCAACTGGTCAAAGAAGTACTATAATGACAAAAAAGGCATCATGCCCGATAAAGCTGAAATTACTGAAACAGCAGACGGCATGTACCAGATCACCTTAACTGACAGTTCAGATAATGTTCTTGATGTTTATGTAATTGATCCGGAAACCGGTATCGGTACAGATTCAGATGGCAAAAAAGTTAATCTGCCGCAGACTGGCAACAATTCAATGAAAAATGTTTTAATTGCTGTTGGTGCATGTATGATGATCGTATTTGGTTTCTTTACTTTGAGATCTTCCGGCATAATACGCCGTAAGAAAAATGAGCAGTAAGCGTTTTATTACTGATACTGAAAACAAGCGAACAAAAAAACAATGGGCTCTGTTTATAACAGGGCTCATTGCGCTAATAATTGGTACGAGTATTTTGGGCTTTTACGGTATCAGAAAAATTCATCGTGAGATTCAGAAGCAAAAATTGCTCAGAGAAAATGTCGTGGTTGAAATTAAAGATATTAAAATTAAGGCTCCTGTTCTGGAGGGAACAGATAATGAAACTCTCTCTAAAGCTGCCGGACACTTCTTTGAAACGGGTGAGGTGGGTTCAGGAAACTATTGCATTGCAGGACACAGCAGCACCATTTACAAAGAGTATTTCAATAATCTGAAAAATGCAAAGATCGGAATGAAGATCAATCTATATGACAAAGAAAAGAATTGTTATACTTATACTATAACCGAAATGTTCATCGTTGAACCGAATGAAGTATGGGTACTCAATGATTTCGGCGATAACAGAGTTACCATTATCACCTGTACTGATGATGGGACACAGAGACAAGTAGTTGTCGGGATAAAAAATGAAAGTCAATAGTCAGATGATTTGTACTCATATATTTTGACAGACAAATTGGAGTGATGATTAATTAGTTATGAAAAAACATATTATAATTTACTATTTGATAGCTTGTATAGGAGCGTCTGTTAGTATATTGGTTGTTATTTATTCTAATTTCGTAACAGAATTTAAATTTAAATATCCAATTTTATATGGTTCAAGTGTAATGACACTTATTTCTTTAATAAGGCTTAGTCATTTGAAGAAAATGAAAAACAAATGGGTATACTACTACGTTTGCTTGCTTTTATTTATTCTTTTTGTGATTTCATTATTTGATATAATTTTGAAATGATAAATTGCAAAAATGTACGAACACAAATTCAATTACCGCTATTTTGGATTATTTTCGTGGGCGGTATTATTGTACACAAGCCGTGTACCTTAAAGAAGATTCGATCACACTAATGTACTCACACGCGAGGAATGGCTAACTAATCGTTAAACCTGCATACGAAAACAAGCTCCGCTCGGACGGCTGAAAAACCGTTCGCGCGGAGCTATTATTATCCCCTATCTGTTGTCAATGCTTTCAGGGTACATATCATGGTGAACCATTCTGTCAAAAGCTACCTTCTCCCATACCGTACCCTTTCTTCCGTAGTTGCAGTACGGGTCGATTGAAAGTCCGCCGCGCGGGAGGAATTTTCCCCATACCTCAATATATTTCGGATCCATGAGCTTGATAAGATCCTTCATGATTATATTCACACAGTCTTCGTGAAAATCACCGTGATTTCTAAAGCTGAACAAATACAGCTTTAGTGATTTGCTCTCGACCATTTTCACGTCCGGAACATATGATATATATATCGTTGCAAAATCAGGCTGTCCAGTTATCGGGCAGAGACTTGTGAACTCGGGGCAGTTAAATTTCACAAAATAGTCGTTCTCCTGATGCTTGTTCACAAATGTCTCAAGCACCTCCGGCATATAATCGTAGCTGTATTTCGTATTTGCCGAGCCAAGTTGGGTTATGTCCTTTGTTTCGTCATCTGTTCTCATTTTTACCTCCTGTCAGGCGTACTCGATCGGGTCTGAAACGCCATTTGCTTCAAAAGCTTTTTTTCTGTCGATGCACGTTCCGCATGTTCCGCATGCCTTATCTCCACCCTCGTAGCAGCTCCATGTGAGGTGATACGGTGCGTTCAGTTCAAGACCCGTTCTGACGACCTCGCTCTTCGGAAAACCTACGAATGGAGCATCTACCTTAAGCTGTTCGCCGCTGCCAATGAAAACTGCATCGCCGATAGCCTTGTTGAACTCGGGTGAGCAGTCAGGGTATGCATTTCCGGCACTGTCATCGCCGTGCGCACCGTAGTAAATCACACCGCAGTTTCTCGATATTGCTATCGCTGCTGCCGACGAAATAAAAAGACCGTTTCTGAAAGGAACATATGNNCGCCGCCTGTTTTTTCTACCTGTGCTCCGTAATCCTCATGAGGTATCTCACTGTCTGAATGGCTGAGCAGCGAGCAGTCCGAAAATCTGAACATCTCACTCAGGTCGAGAACCATAAACTCAACATCGTAGTAATTGGCAACAGCTTTTGCACATTCGATCTCCTTAGCGTGCTTCTGACCATATGTGATCGAAAGGGAGATCACGTTTTCGCTGCCGAAATTTTTTACAGCGAGTGCGAGACAGGTCGTGCTGTCAACGCCTCCGCTTGATAAAACAAGTGCTCTCATAATATCACCTCATGAAAAGACGGTTTTGCAGCGCAAGCTCGTTCTCAAAGCGTCCGCGCAGTGTTGTCGTATAAGTTTTAGATGAAGCGTTCCTGATACCACGAGCTGTCATGCAGCTATGATGAGCCTCAATGAGTACAGCAACGTCCTCCGAGCCTGAAGTTTTCTGCATGATCTCGGCAATATCGCTTCCGATCCGCTCCTGAAGCTGAAGTCTCTTTGCAGCCATATCTGCAATGCGCGCGATCTTGCTGAGTCCGAGCACCTTTTTCTTAGGGATATAGGCAACCGTTATCTTCATATCGTACATCAGCGCAAGATGATGCTCACAATGGCTGAACGCATTTATGTCACGGACTATTACCATGTCGTTATTCTCGGACGACACATCGAATGACTTGTCAAACATCTCTGCTATCTCGTCATTCGTATAATTCATGCCCTCAAAAAGCTCTTCATACATATTTGCAACGCGCTGAGGCGTTTCACGAAGACCCTCACGCTGCGGATCATCTCCGAGAGCCTTGATGATCCCCTCAATATGATGCTTTATCGCTTCCTTATCTATTGCCATTTTCACACTCCCCTTTTGTTAGACTCCCAGATGAATTTGTGCATCTGGAGCTGAAAGTTTACACCGTTAAGCTCATTCTCACGCATAAAGTCGATCACTCTTGAAGGCTCTAACTCGCCGAAAACGCAGCTAAAATATATCCTGCACTTTCCGAGCAGACCGTACTGCTTGATTATGTCAAGCGCACGAAACAGATCATCCACGCTTCCGCATACGAATTTCACCACATCATCCGATTCAAGAAGCGCATAATTCGACATGAGCATATGCGCTTCCATGCCGCTTGACGGGCTCTTATAATCCATAGTGAAATGCGGTCTGAAATAGTCGTCGAGCGGTCTAAGAGGTACACTTCCGTTCGTCTCGACTTCGACCCACAAGCCCGCCTGAACAAGCATGCCGATAAGCTCTTCGATGTCGTCCTGCAAAAGCGGCTCGCCGCCTGTAAGCGTTACATTAGTCACACGAGTGCTCATTATATAATCAAAAATTTCCTCAGCCGTGAGCTTTTCACCGTCAAATTTCGGATCGGAAGCCCACCTTGTATCGCAGTAGGAGCAGTTCAGATTACAGCCTGCAAATCGGATGAACACCGCAAGCTGACCTGCACGCTGACCCTCTCCGTTTATACTTACAAATTTTTCCGCAACATTAAACATAAATATCATTCCTCATAAACTGCACAGTTTTCAGGCGTCTCAAAAACGCTCACTCGCTTGACTGTGAATCCGCTGTCGGTGAGCCGTCGGAAAATGTACGTCGCAAAATTCTCAGCAGTCGGACGAAAGTCCACCTCCGTCATATCGAAATTCTCCGCATTAAGAGCTGAGACTGTCTCCGGACGAAGTGTTCCGCTCTCAAATATGAGCGTATGATCCAACTCGTCCGCAATTTCCTTGAGCGCAGATTTTATATTCTTGAAATCGGTTATCATCCCTCGGCACTGTCCCTCGGATCGGAGCGTCTCAGCACAGATCTCAGCTTCAATGCGCCATGTATGTCCATGAAGATTTCTGCATTTTCCGTCATATCCGCTGAGAAAATGGGCGCTGTCAAAGGTCGCCTCGGTTTTCAATATGTACATAAAATTCCCCCAAAAAAATGCTGCACCTAAACGGCACAGCACTGTAAGATCAGATAAGTAAAGCCGTCCGAGTTTTATTTAACGACAGGATGGTACGAATGAACTGTCGATATATATTATATTATAAAATCTCTGCGCTGTCAAGGGTTCATAGGCTTTTTCGTATAGAGAATATTCATATCAACGTCTCCTGCAATACCGTCAATTTTGCCATAGCAGCTTGCCTGCCACATCGAATACTCACCTGTATAGTCGGTCTCGTCACAATAATGTGCAAGCCAGATCGGATGCTCCTTACTGTGATCATACCAGAAGTTGTTGAGGAAATTCTTGCTGCTGTAGAGCATCGCGGAATATCCGTAGCTCTCCATTTCATCGGCAAACAGCTCAAAGTAGTCGTTGAGATCACGAATACTCATCTCATACTGCTGGAAATTGCTAAAACTCTCCCAGTCGAAAACGATCGGAAAATCAAGTGTCTGTCCGTCAAGCTTATCTGCTATCCACTTTGCATTCGCCTTGATCTTCTCCTCGGTATTTGCGGTGGTATAGAGGTAAACTCCCACCTTCAGCCCTGCGGCTCTCGCCTTAGCCATATTGTCGAGGTAGTATTTGTCCATTTCATGCTCATCGTAGTAGTGACCGATACGCATGATGACGAAGCTGCATCCTGCATTTTTAACTGCCTCAAAGTCTATGTTTCCTTGCCATTTTGACACATCAATACCGTACTCCATATCGGATCCTGAATACTTTTCCATAAAGCTTGAGAACGGAACTCGCTTATTATTGTCGGGCGGAACTATCAGCTCGTTAAGCACCATGATCTTGAGATCCCAGCTTGTAGAGTTCCCCGAGGAATCCGTCACTGTAGCCTTTATCGGATACGAGCCTATCGTGTTTGTATCGACCTCGCCCTCGTAAGTAAGAGTCGGTTTGCGGTCGTAGTTGTCAGCATATCCGACAAAATCTGTGAGTCTGAACGTCTTGCCTTTCTCGATCATCGCACCGCTTCCTGAATTGAGCAGCAGAGGAGCTGTCGTATCGGCAACCGTATAGCTTAGCTCCTGCTCATAAAGCATTCCGCCATATGTATACCGAACCGTTATCTTTCTCTCTCCAAGCTCGGATGTATCAACGATCTCATCGCCGTTTTCGAGAGTGACATTTGAGCTTTTTATCAACGAGGCAAGAGTGATATTGTCATACACCTCGACCTTATCTGCGGTCGTTATCAGTACATCCGAAGGTGGATCAGATGAGACCTGAGCATCCGCAGTCGCGGACTCCTCGGAAGCCTGCTCCGTTACAGGCTCGGTCGCCTCATCGCGAGCCTTTGTCGGATACTCATCGCTCTTTGGGATAGAAGCCGTTCCGACTTCTCCCGAGCATCCCGAGAGAAGCGCAAACGACACTATATATGGGATAATTCGCTTATAATTCATATTTACTCCTTTGCCTGCTCTTATCTAAGTGCAAGACTGTTATTAAGGATCAGCGTGCTGTACATAAAAAGCACATCCTGATCGTTAAAGCCGACCATTGCGCCGACAGCCTCGCTCTGCATATATCGTATGTCAACAAGTGTGATCTTGGAATACACTTCGATCAGAAGCGGAGCGAGACTGCTTCCGAAAGAATCGCGGAATATAACAAGCTCTCGATCATTATCGGCATTTGGATTCTCGATTTCGATAAACGGATCTGCTCCCGAAAGGAACATCTCATACGGATCTCTACCGACAGCCTTATCCATGTTGTAAACGCCTATCTCGATCGGCTTACCGGTATTATAGCTTGTCACCTTGCATTTTTCAATCGAGTCATTCGTAAGATAGTGTATCATATCTGTCCGGACAGGTATCGCAAGCTGACCGTAATATACACCCTTGAACGGACTTTCGAGCACATTTTCGGTGTACTCACCTTTTAGCTCGGCTCCCATTTCGGATGCAAGCCGCTTTGCGACGTCAACGATCCTTTCCTGCCTCCAATGAGTATCTGTACGGTAAAAATCATCGAGCTCAAGGAGATCGGTGATGTCAATATATTTCATATGATCGGTTCGTTGTTTCATTTCCTCGATGAACGCGGGATAGTCAAGAGAAAGCCGTCCGCTCTTCTCTGCAAGAAAGCAGTTTTTATCGGGGATAACTGAAAAGTACACATTTACACTCTTATTTGCAAGAAATTTGTCATAGATGTTATTCATTCTCTCGGATGCGTGTTCAAGCATTCTTTCGCTGTAGGGATACTCTATCCTTGAAAGATGTCCACTACTGATGTAAAGTCCGTTATTGTCAAGCTTTCTGAAAACGCCAAGCTCCGAAACGGATTTGATCCCTCTGAATGCATCACGCATCGGAAAGGTATCCATCGCATATACCTCAAAATCCGACATGAAGCTGCCGTCAATGACCGTTGATGCCGAAAGCTTCGGCTTTGAGGCAAGCTTACGGCGTTCGCTCTCGGAGTAGTCCCTGTCCTTGCCGATCCAGCTCCACAGTGAAAGTCCAAAAAGGAACAGCGCCATGACGATGACTACGATAATATTTCTTCTCTTTTCATTCACAGCGACACCCCCTTAGAATCTGAAATACATGAACGGATTGAACGACCCGTCCACCAGATATGCCGTAGCAGCTGCTGTCACTCCAACAAGGAAAAAAATCTCTGTCACGCTTACCGCAACAGCTCCGATCTTTGTCTTTGAAGCATTCTCAACAATGATCCTCGGCAGCGGCGTAGCGCCGATAGCCGCTGCAATGATGACAATCGAAAAGCTCCTGAGATAATATCCCTGTTCCGCACTGATGAGCGGCAGTCCCTTGAACCCGAACATTCCGCCGATGCAGTCCATTGCTGAGCCCATATTTTCAGCTCCGAATATGACAAAGCTTATCATTACCGTGAGAATAACATATAGACGTCCTGCTGCCTTTGTTTTCTTGAGGTATTTGAGCAGGAAGAATTTCTCAATAATCAGGAAAACCGCAAAATAGAGTCCCCAAATGATGAAGTTCCAAGCCGCACCGTGCCAGAATCCTGTGAGCATCCATACCACAAGAATATTTCTCAGATGACCGAGCTTCGACACTCGGTTTCCGCCGAGCGGAATGTAGACATAGTCCCTGAACCATGTTCCGAGAGAGATATGCCATCTGCGCCAGAATTCAGTAATGCTCTCCGAAATGTACGGATAGCGGAAATTCTCACAAAGCTCAAATCCCAGAAGTCTGCCGAGACCTACAGCCATATCACTGTAACCTGAGAAATCAAAATAGATTTGCAACGAATAAGATACCGCATATATCCAGCAGAAAATAACCGATCGCTCTTCGCTTTCCGAATAAGCCTTACATAGCTCACCGAGCGCGTTCGCGATTAGTACTTTCTTGCCGAGTCCAACAACAAAAACTCTGATACCCGATGCCGCCTTGCTGATCGAATGAGTCCTCTCTTTAAGCTGAGCCGCAACGTCGGAGTAACGAACGATAGGTCCTGCTATCAACTGCGGAAACATCGAAACATATGCTGCGAGGTCGATGATATTTCTCTGAGCCGCCGCATCCTTTCGGTAAACGTCTATAACATAGCTGAGTATCTGGAACGTATAGAAGCTTATTCCCACTGGAAGAGCTATCTTAAGAAGCGGAACGGAAAGTCCAGTAGCTGCATTGAAATTCTCAATAAAAAAGTCGGCATATTTGAAATATCCAAGAAAACCGATGCTGATGAGTGAGGATACCCATAATACCGCCTTGGCAGTTTTAGCGCCGTTATATTTCTCAATGAGGAGGCCTGCAATAAATCCGTTAAGGATGCCGACTGTCATCAGAACGACATATTTTGGTTCACCCCATGCATAAAAGATAATGCTCGACAGCAGAAGAGCGGTATTCTTCAGCTTTTTTGGCGTAAGAAAATATATCAGAAGTACACATGGCAGAAAATAATACAAAAAAGTAATGCTTGAAAACAGCATAAAATCACCGCCGCTTTAAAGGA
>DHYN01000051.1:22001-27199 GCA_002414125.1 Ruminococcus sp. UBA5129
CTCAGCCGAACTGTTAAGGCAATACCACACAAAACCGTCAGGCGGCTTTATACGGTACTGTCTCAATATCATTCAAAATTGAAGCTTGCAGGGCTCATGAGGAAGAATACGGTATTTCCGATATTTTTGCACGTTGTCTCTTCAGCCCCTGTACAGATGTTCCAATTGGGATCTGCGCTGCTCTTGAGCTTATCCATGAATGCATCTACATCGCTGCCGTCATCGAGCTTGAAGATATAGCCTATGAATGGGATAGAGCCGATAGCAGGTGAGAAAACGGCGCCCTCGCTGAAACCCTTGATCTCCTCGTTGCCGAAGCCTGTGAGAAGTCCCTCCTCAATAGACATTACCATCGGCTTGAACTCGATATTTGGATTTGCAATAACTGCATTTGCAATATCCTCAGCGCTCTTTGAGGCGTCCTCACCGACGGTCTTCTCGAAGTCGGCATAAAGTACTGCGCCGACTGTGTCTCCCGATGGAGTCTCCTCGCTGCCTGCATTCTCAGCCTCTGTGGGAGTCTCATCAGCAGGAGCTTCTGTTACGGTCTCTTCAGCCTTTGAGCTTTCCTCTGCCTTTGAGGACGAGGAAGATATACTTTCGTTTCCGCAGGCGCTCATAGACATTGCCATCATTGATACGAGTAAAATAGAAAGTGCTTTTTTCATTTTTTCTCCTTTATATTTCTTTATTCTGCCGACCATTTCTATCAGTATTTCTCCTTAAAGAAAAATTATACATGGTTCGGCACTGCGTTATATTATAACACATCAAATTATAAAATTCAATACAAAACCTCGAATGTCCGCAATTATCCACATTTTGAACAAAACACTGAAAAATAGCTGTACATACTGTGCATTATGACAGAAATACAGCCGCACTTCCCCAATAAGTGCGGCTGCGCCCTTTTGATTTGTCCATTACAGAGTTTTAAGTTCAAAAGAAATTATGTTAAACCTCCGCTGTGTGATGTGCAGATCGCTTGCGAAAGCTTAAGCCGATAATTATTTCTGCTTCCTGTATGTTACCCACTGGTAGTGTGCCTCGAGAGGTGTTCTGCCATCGTAGTGAGCAAGCCATTCGTCAACACCTGTACCGGGCCATGCGTTCATCATGATCTTTCCGGGAGTCTTTGGAACGTCGCCCCACATAGTGTGAGCCTCCTTGCCGTCAACGTACCATGTGATATGATCCGGCTGCCAGTCAAAGCCGTATGTGTGGTAGCCCTCGGAAGCATCAAAGCCAAGGTCATACATGTATTCATGGTCACCCTTGCCGTTGGTATAGTAGTTGAACTGTACCTTTGTGGTGTCCTTACCGAGGATCTCGATGTCGATCTCGTCCCAAGGATTTCCGTCTGATTCGCCTGTGTATGTGAAGAACGATGATACTACACCGTTATTCTTGATAGCCTGCATTGATGTCTCGTAGTAACCGTAGCTGTAGAAGTTGTTTGTACGGAACTCGCCGCCTGTGTAATTACCCTTGCCGTTATTGAGACCCCTGTCGATCTTGAGTGTGAGCATGCCATTGTTTATATAAGCGTTGTTCTTAGTCCAATAGCAGTCGAAAGGATTTCCGTTAGTCCATCCGTCCGATGCGAAGAAATCGCCTGCGCTGTTCTCGCGGAAGTTGGAGTACATATCGGAGGTAGTCACCGGCGCTGTACCGTAATCAACGATACCGCTCTGAGTCATATTGCTGTTTCCGTTGTTATTTCCACCGTTATTTCCACTGCTTTCACTCTTTTGGTAAGTCACCCACTGATAGTGAGCCTCGAGCGGTACATTGCCGTTGAAGTGCTTAAGCCACTCATCAACCCCTACTCCGGGCCATGCATTCATCATGATCTTTCCCGGAGTTGAGGGGATGTTCTGAGTTGCTCTATATACCTCCTTGCCATCGACGTACCAAGCAATGTAAGTGGGCTGCCAGTCAAAGCCGTATGTATGGTAGCCCTCGGAAGCGTCGAAGCCAAGGTCGTACATGTATTCATGGTCACCCTTGCCGTTGGTATAGTAGTTGAACTGTACCTTTGTGGTGTCCTTGCCGAGGATCTCGATGTCGATCTCATCCCACGGATTGTCATCAGACGGTCCTGTGTATGTGAAGAACGATGATACTACACCGTCATTCTTGATAGCCTGCATAGAGGTCTCAAAATATCCGTAGCTGTAAAAATCGTTTGTACGGAACTCACCGCCTGTATATGTGCCCTTGCCGTTATTCAGACCCTTATCAATCTTGAGTGTGAGCATACCGTCCTTTACATAGGCGTTGTTCTCAGTCCAGTAGCAGTCAAAGGGATCTCCGTTAGTCCATCCGTCCGATGCGAAGAAATCGCCTGCGCTGTTCTCGCGGAAATTGGAGTACATCGTAGCAGGAAGCTTCGGAGCTGTGCCATAGTCCTTGATGCTGCCTGAAGGTGTTACGGGATCTGTAGGCTGCTCAACGGGAGGAGCGACAGAACTGCTATATGTCACCCACTGGTATCTCGCGGTAAGAGGAGTATTTCCATTGTAGCGGTTGAGCCACTCGTCAACGCCTCTGCCGGGCCATGTGTTCATCATGATCTTTCCGGGAGTGCTTGGCATATTGCCCCACATGGTGTGAGCCTCCTTGCCGTCAACATACCATGTAATGTGATCGGGCTGCCAATCGAAGCCGTATGTATGGAATCCCTCGGAAGCATCAAAGCCGAGATCGTACATAAACTCGTGACCGCCCTGACCATCCTTATAGTAGTTGAGCTGTACCTTTGTTGTATCCTTGCCGAGGATCTCAATGTCGATCTCGTCCCACGGATTGTCATCGGACGGACCTGTGTAGGTAAAGAATGAGGAAACTACACCGTCATTCTTGATAGCCTGCATGGAGCACTCATAATAGCCGTAGTGATAGAAATCATTTGTGCGGTACTCTGCACCCGAATAGTTGTACTTGCCGCTGTGATCCTTGTCGATAGTAAGTGTCAGATAGCCCTTATCGAGAGTGGTATTGCTCTCGTACCAGCCGCAGTCAAACGGATCACCGTTCTCCCAGCCGTCGGAAGCGATAAAGTATTCGGATGAGCCGTCTCTGAAGTCCTCAAACATTGTAACAGGGCTGTGCGGAGCAGTACCGAAGTCCTTGATGTCGCTGACGGGTGTTGACGGGAAGAGAGCTTCCTTTCTGACAAGACACATATCAGCGGAATTGATAACTCCGTCATTGTTCATGTCTGCATTTACAGAACAGTCAGCGGAACGTCCGAGAATGAAATTGCCGACAGTCGTGATGTCGTTAGAATCGCATTTTCCGTCGTTATTTGCATCACCTATCACAGCAGCGGCAGCCGTTATTGCAGTAGTGCCGACAAGCACCAGCGCGCAGGCCGAAGCTATGAGCTTTTTATAGCTTTTCTGTTTCATAAAAACCTCCATTTTTTAAGAAATTGTAAATTTTTCGCTCTAAGTTAAATACAGTATATCATTTTTTTCTGAGAGAGAATACAATTATCTTATAAAAAATGGTAAAATCTTATCCTTACTTTTCAATAATGTGATCGATCCAGCCGATAGCGTAGTACTTGTCACGGTATTCCTTTGGAGTAAGTCCTATGTGCTTCTTGAACATCTTTATAAAGTAGCTGTGAGAGCTAAAAGCAAAGTAGTTGCTGATATCAAGCGCGGTATAGTCCGAGAATTGCAGCATACTCGCAGCCGCCTCTATCTTTTTCAGTGTGACATATTGGCTGAACGGCATTTTGAGCTCTTTGCGGAACAGCCGCGATAGATACGGTACACTTAATGCCAAATGCTCGGCAGCATCCTCTATAAATATGCGGCTGTGGAGGTGGTCACCTATGTAATCGAGCGCCTGAAGAACCGGTCTCGAATATATGCAGCCGTTTTTAATCTGACGCATCCTTTTGGTAAAATCTATCATCATTTCGTAATGTACACTGTGTATATCGCTTATCTTTTCGCACTCATCAGTTTTCATAACATAAACATCACTTAGTGCATAGGCATCCTCCGGAAGCATACCTCCGTTAATACAGAATCGCGTTATCATTGCTATTGAAACGACAAGGTGGTATTTCAAATTTTGCAGCGGATCTTTACTGAGCGTTCCAAAGCCCTCTCCTCCGAGCGGAGTATAAAGCGTCTTAACTGTTTCGATGCTGCCGGAGCGCACGCTCTCGTAGAATGCAAGCTCGCGGTCGAATGCCGCATAGTGGAATTCAAGCTCGCGATTGGTGAAAAGATGATCGCAAAGCGCTTGATTTACGTCAATACGATATGTATCGTCACGAGCAGCTTCATTGTGTCTAATGCAGAACCTCATGAAGTCCACGGCTGCTTCCTCAAACGCAGATTCATTTATTCGGTAGAATAAGCTCTCTATGGTTATCCAGCCGCCGTCAAGCAGCTTGCTGAGTGCATCCGAAACATTTTTTTCAGGCACATGGAGCTGCAATATCAGCGACTCCTTTGTCATTGGCTCATCGCGCAGCAACTCGAGAATTGCCCGTACATCGGGATTGTTGATGATATTGTGATCCTTTTTCATACAACCACCCCGTATTCATTCAATAGTTCAAGTACCATTGCTTCACGTTCTATCAAGGCAGGATCGTATCCGCCGTGCTCGTGGGTGCGATTGACCTCCGCAGCACTGCAAGGGTCGATATACTCAAGCGTGAAGCCCTCCTCGGCTTCGTATGCGTCGAGCTTCTGAGACTCCGCCGAAGCTTCGGTCTCGCAGAAATAATAAAAGTTTTCCTGCTCGAAGATCTCGTTTTCGGCATAAGCGCTTCTTTGTATTCGCAGTACCGAACCGAACTCACTGACAGAATCCGTTTTCACAGACAGACCTGTTTCCTCTTTTACCTCACGCATCATAGCCTCCAAGTGACTCTCGCCCAACTTGATTCCTCCGCCTGGAAATTTGTAATAGTCGTATTTTAAACTGTGTACCATAGCGAGCTTTCCATTCATTCTGATGACAGCTCTCACAGACGGGCGTTTGTAGCGTGGAAGATCGGGATCATAGTCCTTTTTATCCATAACAAAAAGTCGTTTCATGGTATTTCACCTCCAAAAAGCTGTTTTACGAACGATACTCTATATCAATATTTTACCATAAATCAAACGGAAATTCAAGTTCACTTTATAAAATAACACCGCACAAAGCCGTCAGGCGGTCATTGT
>DHYN01000028.1:0-5325 GCA_002414125.1 Ruminococcus sp. UBA5129
CTTACCGCTTGGCTATGCCCCAATTAATCAACTATTCTATTATAGCAAAAAACAAATACAATTTCAATACTAATTATAAAATTTTTATTTTTAACTATAAGACAAACCGCTCCGAACGCTTNNTTTCTCGGCTTTCGGAAGCGTTCATATCGAGACGCACAAATAGCCGAGAGCCTTATTGTAGATATTTTTCGGGGTTGCCTTGGAGCTGACAAGCAGCTCGGTAAAATCGACTGCATCCTCGATATTGCGTGAAAAATCGGGTATGACCTCGACATCTCCGCTGCGGTAGTCCTCGACCTCGATGCCGTATGTATTGACCTCGCTGCCAAACATGTCAAGTTTGCCTGTTATCACGCGGTAGGCGACATTATTTTCGCCGTAGACTTCCATGTAAACGGCTTTGTCGCGCACTTCACGTTTTATCTTTCTCATGATTCCGAACATAAAAATGCCCCTTTCTTACGGCACGTCTATCTTTGTGTTGCCCTTGATCAAATAGGTTTTCAGAGATGCCCTAAACATATTATAGCACAGATGCGCGCGTTTGTGAACGGGTGATTTTTTGGATGTTTTGGAGAAAAAAGGAGAAATAAGGCGAAAGTATGATGCGTCAGGAGAGCTCGTTTATCTTGTTATAGATGTCCTGCATTTGTATGTCGGTCTCGGCGATCTTTTCGGCGCATTCGCGAAGCTCCTCCGAGAGCTGAGGCGAGAGTGCGGCTGAGGTTTTGTATTTGAGCTGGTGCTCGAGACTTGCCCAGAAGTCCATAGCGATAGTGCGAATCTGGATCTCAACCGGCGCATAGACCTTGCGTGCGGCGAGATAGACCGGTACATTGATTATCATATGATAGCTTCTGTAACCGCTCGGCTTTGGATTGCGGATATAGTCCTTTTTCTTTATGACAACGAAGTCATCGCGTTGGCTGAGCAGATCAACGATTGCGTAAATGTCGTTGATGTAGTAGCATGTCACGCGGATTCCTGCGATATCGAGGAGATTGCTGCGTGCAGCTTCGGTAGTGATTGGGAGCTCCTTTTTTCTTAGCTTGCCGATGATCGACTGAGGCGATTTAAGACGGCTCTCAATGTTGTGGATAGGGTTTCGCTGGAATTTTACGCTGAATTCACTGTCGAGGATATTGAGGTAGGTCTTTACAACCTCGATCGCGGAGTCGTAAAGATGCTGGAGCTCGAGGAATTCGTAAAAAGTCCGCGCTACCTGTTCCTGCATGTCCTCACTGCTGAAAATCTTTGATGTAAGGGCAGGGAGGTTGTCGAATGTCTGTTCATAGAAATCTTTTTCGTTCATGAGGATGCTCCTTTCGTTTATAGAAAGCACCGTCCGGAGCCGATGCAGTGTTGTATCATTATTTCATGGCGTTAATGACTGTTTTTATCACTGAAATGTAGTCCTTTTCGGCAGCCGGCTTGTTAGCATCCGTTAGTATTGCCATAGCAGCGGGTGGAAGCTCATCGCTCGGAACTACAGCGAGCGTACTTGAAGCTGTGTCTACCATAATCATGAAGCCTTTTTCGGAGCTGTATCGGCGGTCGTGATACGACTTGCAGATCTCCTCGTTAGATGAGCCGGTGCCGTTGGAGGTCGCAAGGATCGAGACATTCATTTCGGAATCCTTACAGAAAGCTTCGAGCTCACTGAGCTGTTCGGGAGTGAAGATACCGGCATTATCGAAAACATATGACGGACAAGCCTCGCCGAGCATCAGGATCGACAGTGCAGCACTTTGATAATTTCCATTAACTATCTCACGGGTTGCCAAGGAGAAGGCAAGTGTTTCCGCAGATTCGGATATATAAGATGTGCAGCTTCCCTTTTTATAGAGGTAGTCATTATTGGTATCGTTGTTGATGAGGAGGAGCATTCCGCTGCCTCTGCCGCTATAGATGTCTATATACGATTTCTCAGCGTATTCGGCAGGAGATGCACCGCCGAGGTCATCGACAGTAACTACGGCTGTGTTTAGAAGGCGGTTCTCATAGAGCCATTCGCAGTAGTTGTTGAGGGATGAAATATCTTCCGCAGAGAGCAGATTTGCGTTGTCGTAAACGTAGCTGCCCTTAGCAGGAGCGAGATCTCTTATGGGAGGCTGCTGAGTAGTCGTCTGATCCTCGGTAATGGGTTCGGTCATGGCTTCCGCAGATGTCTCGGTGACTTTTTCAGAGCTGTCGGTTTTTGATCTTGAGTTGTGTTTTTTATCTCCGCATCCGCCCAGTACTGATGCGATAAGAAGTGCCGATACGGCGGCTGACAAAAATTTTTTCAAAAAAATCATTCCAATCACTTGTAATATACTTTATATTTTAGTATAATTTAAATGAAAAATCAAGTATAATGCGATTTTATATGAAATTTTAACGAAAAGAGTGATGATTATGGATTATTCTATCAGAGGATGCGACATTATTGTAAGTGAGCGTGACTTGGATCTTGATGAAACGCTCGACTGCGGACAGGCTTTCCGTTGGAAAAAGATCGCCTCAGACTATGACTGCACATACGAGGGACGTTTCCTTAACGACTATCTCATGGTTTCGCAGGAGAAGAGTGGACAGTTCATTTTCCACAACACCACTGAGGAGGATTTGCTCGGGAAATGGGTGGATTATTTTGATCTTTCGACCGATTACAGCGAGATAAAGCGGAGACTCTCAGAGGATGAGACACTTTCAAAAGCTTGCGGATTCGCAGGGGGAATCAGACTTCTGAGACAGGATAAATGGGAGTGTCTTATCTCGTTTATCATTTCTCAGAACAATAATATACCGAGAATAAAAGGGATAATCGACAGGCTGTGTGAAAGATACGAAGGACGTTTTCCTACAGCAGATGAGCTTTCTCGCGAAACTGCGGATTCGCTTGCATATCTGCGCAGCGGTTTCCGAGCAAAGTACATAGAGGACGCATCCAAGCGCACCGCTTCCGGCAACACAGCGCTCGACACGATCGCTAAGCTGCCTATCGAAGAGGCGAGAAGTGCTCTGCGCGAAATAAAAGGAGTCGGACCGAAGGTTGCAGAATGTGTGCTTCTTTTCGGCATGCATCGAACAGAGGCTTTCCCGATTGACGTGTGGATAAAGCGTGTTATGGCTGAATACTATCCGAACGGTTTTCCTGCGTTTGCGGCGGATATTGCAGGCATTGCCCAGCAGTATCTTTTCCATTATATACGATGCAATAGTTAAAATAGACAAACTTCGAGTGCAAAATTTGTCAAAATTTTCCGATGAAAATGCTTGTCTACCGATTGTATTAGAATTCGTCTAATATTATTTCAACTTTCAACTTGTTGGTAACATTGCGGATATATCGTTGATTTTTCCACTGTTTCCACAGAGTTTTCAACATGTTCCGCAACGGTTTTCCACTCTTTCCACCTACTTTTCAACACCTGTTTGAAAGTTTTTAATTCTACGACTTGTATATGTCTATGGAAAAATGTCCATAATTGGTATTGAACTGCCCTTATATTTCGGAGTTTTAACGAATCCGACAAAAAATATCGGGGCTTGACAAATCGTGCAAAATCTGCTTGCAACGGTGATACGCCGAAAGGAGTTCATGACATGGTAAAAGGTGTAAACAAGCGCATAATCGAAGTAAACAATACGGAGAATCCCTACTTTGAACGGGCGGTGCTCTATCTGAGACCGTCTGTGAGAGAGCTGCCGAACCAAGTAACGCTTGCTGAGGCGGAAAGCTTTCTTGAAGCGCTCGGTGAAATGCCGTGCAGACCGCGCAATACAGGCAAAAAACTTATTGTACTGTTGTTTGCGGCTGTCACAGCGGCAGCAGTGCTTCTTATGTTTCTTTGAGTCAATATAGTCTTATCTGTGCAATATTCTCCGAAAAGTGTGGACAAATTGTTTTCGATGTGGTATAATTGAACTATAAAATGATCGGAGGCAGAAGTATGGAGCAGAGAGATACCGCAAAATTCAGAAACAAACTGTCAAAGCGAATAATAAGCACTCCGGGAGCTGCCGCTAAGCATTCGTTTTTCTATATGCAGGAGATCGGCTGGCTAAAGGCGGACGAGCTTGCTTCGTCACATCGCCAAAGCCTTGATTCATTTCTGTTTGTGGCAGTCATTTCTGGCTGCGGCGAGCTCTCTTACGAAAACGAGACATTTGCTGTCAGTGCAGGGGAGTGTTTTTTCGTTGACTGCCGCGTCCCGCATTCATACAGATGCTCCCCGGATGACCCGTGGGAGATCATGTTTGTCCATTTTAACGGGAGTACATCGGAGCAGTATTATGAGTATTTTCTTACTCAGTCGAAAAATATTTTCAGATCCTCATCGTTCGACCGAATAGTTTCAACGATAACCGAGCTTATCAGGATCAATGAGTTTTGCGACCAAAATACCGAGGTGCTGACATCGAAATCTATCGTTGACCTGCTCACGCTCGCGCTGACAGTCAGCAGCGATGAGAAACGCTATGATACCAAGCTGCGCTTGAAGCTTGCCTCGGTGCATACCTATATAAATGAGCATTTCAACGAGGAGCTTTCCCTTGAGGGTCTCGCCTCTAAGTTTTACATCAGTAAATATTACCTCACACGCGAGTACAAGAAGATATACGGTACGACTATCTTCCAGCATATCATCACCGCCCGAATAAACTACTGTAAGGAGCTCCTGAGGTTTTCGGACAAATCTGTTGAGGAGATAGCCCACCTGTGCGGATTCAACGATCAAAGCTACTTTACAAGGCAGTTCAAGAAGGTCGAAAACATGACCTGTGTTGCATACCGTAAAACGTGGAGAAGGTGACAATAGAAAGTACTATATAAAAAAATGCCGTATTATTTATGAGCTTAACTCAAAATACTACGGTGTTGCTTTTTACAGATATTTACCGCTCAATGATATTATAAAGATATTATAAAAAAATTTTCTTTTATGGTGTTTCTTTTTGACTTGGCTTTATTTTATTTGAAAATTCATTTGATATGTTTATGAAGAATAATATAAAACTTAATATTATTAGGTTATTGGCGACAATTATTGACTGTTTGCAGCAGTTGTGATACAATTAAGAAAAATTGAATATCAAACCGTTGAAGCGGAGATAAAGCCTTTTATGCTTGTACAGAGAGCTCGTGGCGCTGTGAATCGAGTCAAAAACAGATTGGCAAATGGACCGCTGAGGGTGCAGTCAAATGTACGGATGTACAGAGTATTCTGCAACGTGATGACATACGTTAGTTGTCGGGAATGTGTCAGCATTCCGCAAAGTGCACGGCTATGCTGTGAATCAAGGTGGTACCACGGATAAGTTTATTCGTCCTTGACA
>DHYN01000028.1:5339-8142 GCA_002414125.1 Ruminococcus sp. UBA5129
TTTTTATTTTCTGACAGAAAACAGAGGTGTTGAATATGAAAATTTTTCCGTCATATGAAGAGGTTGCGAGATTTGCAGAATCTAAGGAATACGACATCGCTCCGATCAGCTGCGAAATACTCTCCGATTTCTGCACTCCTATCGAGGCGCTTAAAAAGCTGCAGAATGTATCAACTCACTGCTACATGCTTGAATCGGCTGAGGCTCACGAAAAATGGGGCAGATACACATTTCTCGGCTTTGATCCCAAGCTCGAGATAACCTGCCGCGGAAACGAAATGAAGATCGGAAACGTAAAGCTCAATACTGACGATCCGTCCTCTAAGATAAGGGAAATCATGGGACAGTACAGAAGCCCTAAAATGGAAGCGCTCCCATCGTTTACCGGCGGTCTTGTCGGATATTTTTCCTATGATTTTATTGGATACAGCGAGCCTACGGCAAGGATCGAAACAGAAGATCTCGATCAATTCAAGGACATAGATCTTATGCTTTTCGATAAGGTGATCGCCTTTGATAACCTCACTCAGAAGATAGTACTTATTGTAAATATGGAGCTTGACGATATAGATACGGGCTATAATAAGGCAGTGATGCAGCTTGAGCAGCTCGCCGATATTCTCAGAAACGGCAAGCCTAAGTCTAATACAGACGGTCATCTCAAGTGCGATTTCACACCTCTTTTTAATAAGGAAAGATACTGCTCTATGGTCGAGAAGGCAAAGCATCATATCCACGAGGGTGACATCTTTCAGATCGTTCTTTCAAATCGCCTCAGCGCCGATTTTGACGGAAGCCTTTTGAACACATACAGAATTCTCCGCACACTGAATCCCTCACCGTATATGTTCTATTTTTCAGGGACCGACGTCGAGATCGCCGGTGCTTCTCCCGAGACTCTCGTCAAGCTGGAGGGCGATATTCTTCATACATTCCCGCTCGCAGGCACTCGTCCGAGAGGAAAGACGGATGAAGAGGATAAGGCTGTCGAAGCTGAGCTTCTTAGTGACGAAAAGGAGCTTGCAGAGCACAACATGCTCGTAGACCTCGGCAGAAATGATCTCGGAAAGATCAGTAAATTCGGTACGGTCAAGGTTGAAAAGCTGCACAGCATTGAACGATATTCTCATGTTATGCATATCGGTTCGACTGTAAGAGGCGAGAAGGCAGACCAATATGACGGACTTGATGCAGTAGGCGCAGTACTTCCTGCAGGGACTCTTTCAGGCGCTCCGAAGATAAGAGCATGTCAACTAATTGCCGAGCTTGAGAACAACAAGCGCGGAATTTACGGCGGTGCGATCGGTTATCTTGATTTCGCAGGCAACCTCGATACATGTATCGCTATCAGGATAGCCTATAAGAAGAACGGAAAGGTATTTGTGAGAAGCGGCGCAGGCGTCGTTGCCGATTCGGTTCCCGAAAGGGAATATCAGGAGTGTATAAACAAGGCGGCAGCAGTTGTAAATGCACTAAAATCAGCCGAAGAACTCAACGATTAAGGAGGCATTGATATGATATTATTGATCGACAATTATGACAGCTTTTCATATAATCTTTATCAGCTTATCGGCGAGATCGAGCCGGACATAAAAGTCATCAGAAACGATGAGATGACAGTAGAGGAGATAGAAAAGCTTGCTCCCGACAGGATCATCATTTCTCCGGGACCGGGTCGTCCGGAGGATGCAGGTATTATCGTTGAAGCTGCAAAGACGATCTGTCAAAGAATACCGACTCTCGGTGTTTGCCTCGGACATCAAGCTATATGCGCGGCATATGGAGCTGAAGTCACATATGCAAAGAAGCTGATGCACGGTAAGCAGTCGGTAGCCCGTTTTGACACCTCATGTGCCATATTCCGCGGCATCCCCGAAAAAGCGCCTGTGGCAAGATACCATTCTCTCGCAGTGAATAAGGATACTCTTCCCGATTTTCTGATACCGACTGCCCAAACAGAGGACGGAGAAATCATGGCTGTAAAGCATCGCGATCATTCCATCTACGGTGTTCAGTTCCATCCGGAGTCCATACTTACGCCTGACGGTAAAAAAATGCTTGAAAACTTTATTAAGGAGTGTTGATTATGATAAAAGAAGCAATTACAAAACTTGTAGACAAACAGGATCTCACATACGATGAGGCATATGCAGTTATCACTGAGATAATGAGCGGAGAAACTACTCCCACGCAGAATGCGGCTTTCCTTTCTGCGCTCACCACAAAGAGTACAAAGGCTGAAACTATCGAGGAGATCGCAGGATGTGCTGCGGCGATGCGTGACAAGGCTGTAAAGCTCGAGAATGACCTTGATCTGCTTGAGATAGTAGGTACGGGCGGAGACGGTGCACACAGCTTCAATATCTCGACAACGACAGCGATCGTTACAGCCGCAGCAGGAGTCAAGGTCGCAAAGCACGGCAACAGAGCTGCTTCATCATCATGCGGCACGGCAGATTGCCTTGAAGCTCTTGGTGTGAACATCAATTTGGAGCCAGAAAAGTGTCTTGAAATGCTCGAAAAGGTGAATTTCACGTTTTTCTTTGCTCAGAAATATCACACTTCAATGAAATATGTCGGACCTATCCGTAAGGAGCTTGGATTCAGAACTGTTTTCAATATCCTCGGACCGCTTACAAATCCTGCAATGCCCAAGAGACAGCTCTTAGGCGTATATGACGGGATGCTTATCCAGCCGCTTGCACAGGTGCTCATGAGCCTTGGTGTAAAGAGGGGTATGGTAGTTTACGGTCAGGATAAGCTCGATGAGATCTCGCTCAGATTTCAAGACACTTTTCTGGCT
>DHYN01000028.1:8184-12171 GCA_002414125.1 Ruminococcus sp. UBA5129
GGACCTCAGAGGCGGTACGCCTGCCGAGAATGCCGAGATCACAAAAGCGATCCTCAACGGAGAGAAGGGTCACAAGAGAAATGCAGTTCTCTTAAATGCAGGTGCAGCTCTCTGTATCGCAGATAAGGCAGCCGATATTTCAGAGGGTATAAAGCTTGCAGAGGAGATCATTGATTCCGGAAAGGCTGCAAAGCTGCTTGATGAAATAATCGAGCTCTCAAACAAGTGAGGTGCTGAAATTGACGATTCTTGACGAACTCGCCGAGTACGCAAAAAAGCGTGTAGCAAAGGCTAAGGAGATCCTCTCCGCTGATGAGATAAAAAACAGGGCAAAGCTTCTTCCGATAGGAAATTTTGAGTTTGAGAAGGCACTCTCTAATGATGATATATCATTTATTTGCGAGTGCAAGAAGGCATCGCCCTCTAAGGGAGTTATTGCCGAGGAGTTTCCGTATCTTGATATCGCCAAATCATACGAAAAGGCAGGAGCCGACTGTATATCTGTTCTCACAGAACCGAAGTGGTTTCTCGGAAGTGACGAATACCTCCGTGAGATCGCAGCAAGCGTATCTGTTCCGTGCATCCGAAAGGATTTCATTGTGGATGAATATATGATCTACGAGGCAAAGCTTCTTGGCGCAAAGGCAGTACTGCTCATCTGTTCGATACTTTCCGATGAGCAGATCGCACGCTATATCGCGATCTGTGATGAACTCGGACTTTCTGCGCTCGTTGAATCGCACGATGCAGGCGAAGCAGAAACAGCAGTAAAGCTCGGAGCAAGAATGATCGGCGTAAATAACAGAAATCTAAAGGATTTCACTGTCGATACCGATAACAGCAAACGTCTGCGTGAGCTTATTCCGTCAAATATCCTCTTTGTTTCCGAAAGCGGAGTAAAGACTGCAAATGATGTCGAGAAGCTCCGCGAGATAGGTGCAGACGCGGTTCTGATAGGCGAAACGCTGATGAGAGCCTCCGATAAGACCGCGAAGCTTGCAGAGCTGAAAGGCAGATCGGTATGACAAGGATCAAAATCTGCGGTATATCGCGCGAAGCGGATACAGAGTATCTCAACGAGCTTTGTCCCGATTTTACGGGGTTTGTTTTTGCGAAGAGCAGCAGGCGTTATGTGACACCCGAAAGAGCCCTTGAGCTCTCGAGGCTGCTAAGAAAAGAGATAATTCCCGTGGGAGTTTTTGTGAATTCCGCACTTGATGAGATCGCCGAAATTTGCAGAAGCGGTGCGATCAGAGCGATACAGCTTCACGGAAATGAGGATAATGAATTCATTTCGCAGCTCAGAAGCCTGACCGATCTGCCGATCATACAGGCATTCAAGATAAGAGGTGCAGAGGATATAGAAAGGGCTGACGCTTCAACTGCCGACCATGTTCTGCTTGACTCGGGAAATGGGAGCGGACAGCGATTCGACTGGTCGATAATAAACGGCATAAAGAGACCGTATTTCCTCGCAGGAGGTCTAAATTCAGAAAACGTCTCTGCGGCGGTAAAGGCTATGCATCCGTTTGCGGTAGATGTCAGCTCATCGGTCGAATCCGATGGATTTAAGGATAAAAGCAAGATAAAAGAGTTTATAGCATCCGTGAGAAAAGCGGATGAACGAAAGGATTGATAGATCGTGGCAGATAAAAAGGGCAGATTTGGCATCCACGGCGGACAGTATATTCCCGAAACGCTTATGAATGCCGTTATTGAACTTGAAAATGCTTACAACCACTATAAGGATGACCCTGAATTCAACAGAGAGCTTACAGAGCTTCTTGATGAGTATGCGGGCAGACCCTCTCGTCTTTACTACGCAGAGAAGCTCACTAAAGAGCTTGGCGGAGCTAAGATATACCTTAAACGCGAGGATCTCAATCACACAGGCTCTCACAAGATCAATAACGTTCTCGGACAGGCGCTTCTTGCAAAGAAAATGGGCAAGACCCGTCTTATCGCCGAAACAGGTGCGGGTCAGCACGGCGTTGCGACTGCTACAGCAGCAGCTCTCATGAATATGGAGTGCGTAGTTTTCATGGGCGAAGAGGACACGAAGCGTCAGGCGCTCAATGTTTACCGCATGAGACTTCTCGGTGCCGATGTTATCCCTGTAAAGACGGGTACGGCTACACTTAAGGACGCTGTTTCTGAGGCGATGAGAGAGTGGACCTCTCGAATAGATGATACGCATTACTGTCTCGGCTCGGTAATGGGACCTCATCCGTTTCCGACTATCGTGCGTGATTTTCAGGCTGTTATCTCGCGTGAATCAAGGGCGCAGATACTTGAAAAGGAGGGCAGACTTCCCGATGCTGTTATCGCATGTGTAGGCGGCGGTTCAAATGCTATCGGAAGCTTCTATCACTATATTCCCGATGAAGGCGTCCGACTCATAGGATGCGAAGCGGCAGGACGAGGAATCGACACATTTGAGACTGCTGCAACAGTCAACACAGGCAGCATTGGTATTTTCCACGGAATGAAGTCGTATTTCTGTCAGGATGAATACGGACAGATAGCGCCTGTATATTCGATCTCCGCAGGTCTTGACTACCCCGGTGTAGGTCCTGAGCACGCTTATCTCCATGATATTGGCAGAGCGGAGTATGTTCCCGTTACGGATGAGGAAGCTGTAAATGCATTTGAATTCCTTTCGAGAACGGAAGGAATAATCCCTGCTATCGAGTCGGCTCACGCTGTTGCATACGCAATGAAGCTTGCTCCTGCAATGAGTAAGGATCAGATCATCATTATAACAATATCCGGCAGAGGCGATAAGGACTGTGCAGCTATCGCACGCTACAGAGGGGAGGATATCCATGAGTAATATAAGAGCGGCATTTTCCAACGGAAAGGCATTTATCCCGTTCATAACATGCGGTGATCCCGATCTCGAAACGACCGCAAAAGTCGTAAGAGCCGCCGCTGCAAACGGCGCAGACCTCATAGAGCTCGGCATCCCTTTTTCTGACCCGACAGCAGAGGGACCTGTGATCCAGGGAGCAAATATCAGAGCGCTTGCAGCAAATACAACGACCGATAAGGTTTTTGAACTTGTCAGAGATCTCCGTACAGATGTAAATATCCCGATGGTATTCATGACATATGCAAATGTGGTATTCTCATATGGAGCAGAGCGCTTCATGAAAGCATGTAAGGAAACCGGTATCGACGGCATCATTCTTCCCGATCTTCCGTTTGAGGAAAAGGATGAATTCTCCGATGTGTGCAAGGAGTATGGCATTGACCTCATTTCTCTCATTGCACCTACTTCTCATGAGCGTATCGCGATGATCGCAAAAGATGCCGATGGTTTTATTTACATAGTTTCGAGTCTCGGTGTTACAGGCACAAGAAGCGAGATAACGACTGATATTTCCGCTATAGTTGAGACTGTCCGTAAGTATACCGATACACCGTGTGCTATCGGATTCGGAATATCTACTCCGGAGCAGGCGGCAGCTATGGCAGGCAAATCGGACGGAGCTATTGTTGGTTCGGCTATAATCAAGATACTCGAGAAATATGGCAGGGAAGCTGCTCCATATGTCGGTGCATATGTAAAGTCGATGAAAGATGCAATAATGAAATAACAAGAAAATGGATGTCGTCAGGCATCCATTTTTTGTGTAACAGCCCCATTTTTAAAGGACGGCAACTATAAATTTACAAAAATATTGCAATTGTGAAGAAAGTATGATATAACCAAACCAATTTCACACTGAGTACCACCGAGTCACACTGAGTCACACAAAAATCCCGATTCCACGGAGCTTTTTGATGGTAGAAAGCCCCAAAACAGCGCAACTGCGCTATTTTGAAAATTCATGTATTTTGAAGAATTTTGGTAGAAACGTGGTAGAAAGCCAACGATGAAAAAGTTGGTAGAAACTTGGTAGAAGCCGAAAACAACCCATAAACGGTAGAAAGCCTGTTGACAAAGCAAACTGAATAATGGACAATAGCGGACGGTGTTTCATA
>DHYN01000070.1:0-12427 GCA_002414125.1 Ruminococcus sp. UBA5129
CTGCATACGACCTCAGCATCAGCTCCACAAAGTCTATGACAGGTCATCTCCTCGGAGCAGCAGGTGCGGTAGAAGCCATCGCGGCAGTAATGGCGATCAAGGAGGGAATTATTCCTCCTACCATTAACTATGTAGAACCCGATGAGGAATGCGACCTCAACTATACACCCAATCACGCAGTTCACAAGGACATTGAACTTGCGCTTTCAACCTCTCTCGGCTTTGGCGGACACAATGCCTGCGTAGGCTTCAGAAAGGTATCGGAGGAATAATATGAACAGAGAAGAGCTCATGAAAATACTTCCTCACAGGGACAGTATGCTGCTTCTGGATGAGTGCGAGCTCATTGACGGAAAGGCTCACGGTAAGAAGCTTATAAAAGGNNTTTTTTCGGAAAGAGCGAATGATGACGGACATTTTCCGGGGAATCCTGTCGTTCCGGGCGTTATCCAGTGCGAGATACTTGCGCAGTCTGTATGCGTATGCCTTCAGGACGAGGCTGAGAACTGCCTTACACTGTTTACGAGTCTCGATAAGGTAAAGTTCAGAAATATGGTAGTGCCGGGCGATACGTTCGAGACGGTCTGCGAGATAACAAAGGTCAGAAAGCCGTTTTATTTCGCAAAGGGACAGGGTTTCGTTAACGGAAAGCTCTGCGTAAGCGCCGAATTTTCATTCGCTCTTTCCGAAAAAAAGGATGAGAAGGGAGAATAATTGATGAAGGTCAAAGACGTACTCAGCAGTCTCGGTTTTTTCGATCATTTCACTGAGAAGCGTACCTGCAAGAAGTGCGGTACAGAGGAGAACTACGCGATCCTGAGAGCAAACAATATGATTTGCCCTCATTGCAACACATATATGAGAATGACAGCAGAGGAGCGTATCGGACTCGTAGTTGATGCCGATACCTTCAAGGAAACGGATGCAGGACTCGAAAGCGGAAACCCCATTGATTTCCCCGATTATGCTATCAAGCTGAAGAGAGCTAAGAAGGCGACCTCGCAGAATGAAGCAGTAATGTGCGGCACTGCGAAGATCGGCGGCAACAAATGTGCCGTTTTTGCAATGGATTCCACATTCATGATGGGAAGCATGGGCTCGATCGTCGGCGAGAAGATAACTCGTCTTTTCGAGAAGGCTATCACAGAGAACCTTCCCGTTATCGGCTTTACGACATCAGGCGGCGCGAGAATGCAGGAGGGTATTTTCTCTCTCATGCAGATGGCAAAGATCAGCGGTGCCGTTAAGCGTCACAGTGATGCAGGCAACCTCTATATCACCGTGCTCACCGACCCGACTACTGGCGGTGTTACCGCAAGCTTTGCTATGCAGGGCGACATTCTTATCTCCGAGCCGAAGGCTCTCATCGGATTTGCAGGTCAGCGAGTTATCGAGCAGACAACGGGTGAAAAGCTCCCCAAGGGCTTCCAGAGAGCCGAATTCATGCTTGAGCATGGTTTTATTGACATGATCGAGGAGCGCGGAAGACTTAAATATACCCTTACAACTCTCCTTAATATCCACTGCAAGAAGAAAAAAAATACCGATGAAAGGAGCAGGATGAAGAATGCTGAATGAGAAAACACCTTATGAGCGCGTTCAGGCGGCAAGAAGCAATTCGCGACCTATGGGCGGCTACTATATCAACAGAATGATCGACAGCTTCATCGAGCTTCACGGCGACAGGCGTTTCGGTGATGACGGAGCTATCGTTGCAGGTGTGGGATACCTTGATGAGATTCCTGTTACGGTTATCGGTATGGAGCGCGGTGACAGCATTGAGGACAGAATGAAGCGTCATTTCGGAAGTCCCGCTCCCGAGGGATACCGAAAGGCGCTGAGACTTATGAAGCAGGCTGAGAAGTTCAATCGTCCGATCATCTGCTTTATCGGAAGTGCAGGAGCTTACTGTGGAATTGATGCTGAAAAGCGCGGACAGGGTGAAGCTATCGCAGAGAATCTCATGGAGATGATGGGGATAAAGGTTCCGATCATATCCGTTGTAGTAGGCGAAGGCGGAAGCGGCGGTGCGCTCGCACTTGGTGTATGCGATACAGCTATTATGCTCGAAAACTCGGTGTATTCGGTAATTTCACCCGAGGGCTGTGCAAGTATCCTCTGGAAAGACTCATCGAGAGCCCCCGATGCTGCCGAGGCGCTTAAGATCACTGCTGACGACCTCTATAAATTCGGGATCGTAGAACACGTTGTCGATGAAGAGGGCAGAACGTATGAAGAGATATGCAGTTCACTCAAGCGCATCATCAAGGATGATCTCAATGAGAAGCTCAGACTCTCTCCGAGAGACCTCCTCAATCACAGATACAACAAGTTCCGTAAGATCGGACGCGTTGCAGAATAATAGTAATTCGTTATGCGGAAGCTCCCGAATCGGGAGCTTCTTTAATTGATCGGTTCTTACCGATCATCCAAAGTCCGATATAAAGTAGATTTTGACAGAATATGAATATTACTTTTCAAAACGCATAAAATAAAATCATAAAAAGCTTTTGGAGGTAATTAATTATGATGTACGGAATGACACCTTTTACAAGAAACCCATTCAGTCTATTTAACGCTTTGGACGATTTTGACAAGGACTTTTTCAACGGAAGCTTGACCATAAACAGCTACCGCACAGACATTCGTGATGCAGGCGACAAGTACATTATGGAATCCGAGCTTCCCGGTTTTGAGAAAGATGATATCAGACTTGATATAAACGGAGATTATTTGGTTATTTCCGCAGAGAAAAAGAACGAGCAGGAGGATAAAGCGGAAGATGGAAGATATATCCGTCGTGAACGCACGATAGGATCATACAAAAGGAGTTTCGGAATTTGCGATGTCAATTCCGAGGAAATTTCCGCCGAATACAAAAATGGGATCCTTAAGATCGAACTGCCAAAGAAAAAAGAGCGTGAAGCTATATCAAAAAGGCTTGAGATCAAGTGATATTCAATGACAATAAATTGTTTATACCAATAAAAATCGGTGGGGAGCGTCAAAACTTCCTCACCGATTTTTGGTATTTAAAAACCCGATACCGCGAGGATAACGCAGCATCGGGTATATAGTCAGTAAAGCCTGTCTTACTTGAAGTAGCGGTTGAGAAGTCCCTCGAAAGCCTTGCCGTGACGAGCCTCGTCCTTAGCCATTTCGTGAACTGTATCGTGGATAGCATCGAGGTTGAGTTCCTTAGCTCTCTTAGCGAGCTGGAGCTTGCCCTCTGTAGCGCCGTGCTCAGCGGCAACTCTCTTTTCGAGATTTTCCTTTGTTGAAGAAGAAACAACGTCGCCAAGAAGTTCAGCGAACTTAGCAGCGTGCTCAGCCTCTTCGTAAGCAGCCTTTTCCCAGTAGAGACCGATCTCGGGATAGCCCTCTCTGTGAGCGACTCTTGCCATAGCGAGATACATGCCTACCTCAGTGCACTCGCCTGAGAAATTAGCCTTGAGACCCTCGATGATCTCTGCATCTGAAACAGCCTTAGCGATGCCGACCTCGTGCTCGCAAGCGAAAACGAGCTTTTCGTCAGCTTCCTTCTCAATGAACTTTGAGCCGGGAACGCCGCACTGGGGGCACTTATCGGGAGCGGAATCACCCTCGTGAACGTAACCGCAAACTGGACATACATACTTTTTCATAATTTAAAACCTCCTGAAATAATATAAATATTGCAATATAAATCCGGCATGAGCCGTCATTATACAGAATGCTTGACACGATCCATTTCTTCGGCGCGCTTAGCGTTGTTGAAACGCTGGGTCGTGCCTACGAGATAGCCGGTAATACGTCTTATTCTGTCGAAAGGGACATCAGCAAAATCAAAACGCAGATCAGCAAATTCACCGTCGGGAGTGATGGTGAGAGCAGTGATCTCCCTGCCATGATATTTTTTTTTGCCGTATTCGATATATGCGTCGATCTCCTGCTGAGAAACGCCGCTGCCGTTAACATTAATTTTCATGCATAGCACCTCCGCAAAAACTGAAAGATACAGATAACGAGTCAGAAAAAAATTAAAGCTTTAAAAATGTCTTGACTTTTCTATGGATTAATTGTATCATAAATATAGGAAAAAATCTGTTGCATATGCAACATTGGAGGAACTTTTTTATGAAACCCGAAGAAAATATCCTTTTTCAGGGAATATGCAATGAGGACTGCATCAGGATGCTTGACTGTTTTAATGTAGAGTCCAAAAAATTCAGAACGGGAAGCTGCATCGCGGATTTCTCGAAGCCCAGTGACAAGGTCGGTATCATTCTCAGCGGTGAGGCTGTAATGGTGAAATACGACATAAACGGGATTCGCACTATCATCGAAAAGCTCGGTGAACAGGGGATATTCGGTGAGCTGTTTACATTTTCGGGATCATCGCGCAACAGCGTTCAGGTCATCTGCGAGACGGAGTGTACGGTGATGTTCGTGAGGTATTCCGAGCTTACAAAGCGCTGTGAAAAGGCGTGCAGATGTCATTCGACTGTGGTAGAGAATCTGATGATGCTTTTGTCGGAAAAGGCGATCTCACTGAGCGAGCGCATCGAAGTGCTCAGTCAAAGAACGATCGGCGATAAGCTTATAAGCTGCCTTCAGATAATCGAGGAGAAAACCCCTGTCGGACAGACTCCACAGATACCGTTCTCGACAACAGCTCTTTCAGACTACCTATGCGTGAACCGCAGCGCGCTTCAGCGTGAGATAGCAAAACTGAAAAAAGACGGTGTGCTGACGATATCAAAGCGTAAATTCAAGTTAAGTCACGCTTTGAATGATTGACATTTGGTGTTTAATATGGTATAATCAATTATCATGTTTGCATATATTATGAGCACAGAGAAAGGGAAATTACAATGGTAGATATTATCAAAGCAATAGTTCTCGGCATAGTCGAGGGAATTACGGAATGGCTGCCGATTAGCAGTACGGGTCATCTCATCCTTGTGGACGAGTTTCTTAAACTCGGCGTGACCGAGGACTTTAAGGAAATGTTCGATGTGGTGATACAGCTCGGCGCTATCATGGCGGTAGTCGTTATCTTCTGGGGAAAGCTTTTCCCGTTCGGAAAGAAGGACAATAAAAGTCCGCTGAGCGATAAGGGTTTAGGTGCGTTCATAAAAACGGACATCTTCGTGATGTGGTTCAAGGTGCTTGCAGCCTGCATACCCGCGGCGGTGGTCGGACTCATTCTTGACGATTGGATCGACGAGCATTTCTACAATCCGTGGACGGTGGCGATCGCGCTTATCGTTTTCGGCGTCGCGTTTATTATCGTTGAGAACATCAATAAGAAAAAGCAGCCTAAGATCAACAGCATCAGCGAGCTTACATATCAGACAGCCTTTATCATAGGCGTTTTTCAACTCATTGCGGCAGTGTTCCCCGGAACCTCCCGTTCTGGTGCAACGATCGTCGGAGCGCTCCTTATAGGCGTTTCGAGAACGGTCGCAGCAGAGTTTACGTTTTATCTTGCGATCCCTGTAATGTTCGGTGCGAGTCTACTTAAGCTGGTCAAATATGACGGCGGATTCAGCTCATCGGAGATTGCAGTGCTTGCAGTTGGAATGTTTGTAGCTTTTGTTGTATCCGTATTTGTGATAAAGTTTCTCATGGACTACATAAAAAAGCACGATTTCAAGGTATTCGGCTGGTATAGGATAGTCCTCGGAGCGCTTGTTCTGATATATTTTGCGGTAAAATAACGGAGGTAAGACATGAAAACTATTGAAGAGGTACGCGAATTTTTCAGGAATGACAGATTCGCAACGGAAAACGGCGCTGTCATAGACGAGATCGGCGATCATTACGCAAAGGTCTCGCTGACGATAACCGATACTCACAAAAACGCAATGGGCGCTCTTATGGGCGGAGTTTCGTTCACACTTGCCGATTTTGCATTTGCCGTTGCGGCAAACTGGGAGGCTGTCGCCACCGTTTCGCTCAGCTCCACGATCAATTTTCTCGGCAGAGCAAAGGGAGAGCGTCTGACCGCGGAGGCTCATCTCATTAAGGACGGAAGAACCACATGTTGCTATAGGATCTCGGTGACTGACGAGTTCGGAAGCAAGGTCTCTGAGGTCATAACAACAGGCTATCACGTTTGATTAGCGATTATTATAAGTCACGATAACAGCATCTATTATAGGCNNCCTCTGTTTTAGAGGTCGCCTATAATCAATTTGGCGGAGGGAGCATAAATCAGAGACTCCCGATACTATAAAAAAGAAAATGCTGCTTTCGTGACTTTTTTTGTCGAAATCGGTTTACAATTTTCCATAAATGTGCTATAATCGGAAGTGATAAAGACATACGGAGGTAGGCTTATGGAAAATATCAGAAAGCTTTCAGCGGTCATCACCGCGATATTGACGGCGGCTTCTGCGATAACACTTCTCCCTCGGAACGTGTTTGCACAGGATCAATCGGGAGCTTCGTGCTCGTTTGAGCTCCCCGCGATCGTAAATTACAACGGGGGTGACCCTGATCCCGATATGGATATTATGCTCGCACAGGACTTCTCGTTCATGACAACGGCTGTCGATCTGAGCGGCAGAGCAGCCGAGCTCCCGACATATTACAGTATGCGTGATGAGGGTCTGTGTACAACTGTCAAGGATCAGAATCCGTTCGGAACATGCTGGACCTTTTCCTCGGCAGCAAGTGCGGAGTCGAGCCTTCTTGAACGTATTCCCTCGATCGACATATCCGAGATGCACACGGCATTTTACGTCCACTATGGCGACAGCTCCTATTACGTTCCGTCATCCGATCAGAGTCTTTCGCTTCTCGATTGGGGCGGAAACAGCTTTGTTGCGGCAAATTTGTGGGCGAACCGCCGTGGTGCGCTGAGTGAAAAAACGCTCCCATACCTTGAGAGCAGTCTTTTCAACGATCTGAAATATACCGAACCGAATGACGGTGCAGCACGCAAATATAAGGATATGTCGGAATATCTCCTCAGAAATGCATACCTGTTCGATTACAATGACGCAGGCACGAATCGTTATGAGGTCAACGATCTTGTAAAGCAGTTCGTCTATGACGGCAGCGCGGTCGATATATCCTACTGTACGGCAGGTCATGACTTTTATTCAAACTCGTGCTATTCCAATAATGGTACTGAGAAAGCCGACCATTCGGTAACAATAGTCGGTTGGGACGATAATTTCACCGCAAGCCCGTTCATCGGTCATAAGGGTGCATGGCTCATAAAGAATAGCTGGGGAACGAACTTCTGTGATGACGGATATTTTTGGCTCTTTTACGATGACAGCTCGATATGCGAGTTTGCTGTGTTCGATATGACACTGAGCGAGGAGCTTATGCAGTGCTATTATCACGACTCGACATTCCCTGTGCAGAGCTTATGTGCAGATGACAATGACATTATAAACAAGCCGTCCTACGGAGCTAATATTTTCCGTGCAGAGCGTACAGAGCAGATCGAGGCTGTATCGACTTATATATCAAAGCCGAATACAAAGTACGAGGTCACGGTCTACACCGACCTGAAGGATGCCAATGACCCGACATCGGGTACGCCGGCAGGAAAAAAGACGGTTGGAAGCTCCGAGCTTACAGGTTATATAACGATCGACCTTGAAAGCGATGTTGCAGTTGAAGCAGGAGAGCTTTTTTCGGTCGTGGTGAGCTATTACTGCGGCAGCAATAAATTTGTGATCCCCGTTGAGTCGTGCACATATCTTGAGGAAAAGGATTCGGGAATACTTTATCGCGAGATCGGAGGATTTGTCTCGTACGATCAGATCGTTGAACTTACAGGAAGCGGTGAGAGCTTCTACAGCGAGGACGGTGCGTACTGGAGCGATCTTTCCGCTGAGGAATACGAGTATTCCGAGGATGAGAAGAACGCATTCCTGAAAAAGCTTGCCGACCACAGTAAAATGGATGATATGACATACGATGAGATCGTAAATAAATACAGTCAATACGCCTTAAAGGTCAAGCCGGGAAATATTTCGATAAAAGCATTTTCAAATCCTGTCGATACGGTGGATTTTTCGCATGCATCGGGAAGTGTCGGACTTGATGAAAGGGTCGGGCTCTCGGTCAGAGACGGACGTACTGTATATTATTCAATAAACGGCGGAGAGCTTTCCGAGTACACCGAGCCGATAGAGATCACAGAAGAATGTGAGATAAGTGCGACTGTTGACGGGGAGCATTTCACAACGCGTAAATATGAGCCTGCGTATGCGGAGTTTGTTTCGATAATGTTCAAGCTTCAAGAATACGGACCGACTCGCAGAAACTATCCGACTGCCGAAAGGATAGATGCTCATACATATGAGCTGAATGTCGAAGGATCTGTCGAGGGAATTCAGATCTATCCTATCTCATCGGCTGAGATTCGGTTTGACGGTGAGCAGCTTGCGACAAATAAGCTTACCAACAGCATACCGCTCTCATTCGGCAAGAATGAATTCGTGTTCAGGCTCAGGGACGAGAACAAGCTCGAAAACGAGGTAACGCTTACTGTTACAAGGGGGTTCGGAGATTTTGATTATGAAAACGAGACTGTCATATTTAATGAGATAACATCATTGACAGCTCCCGACGGACATGTGTTTTCAGACGGAGAGAGCGTTTCGGATTATATCGGTCAGACCTTGACGGCAGTTGTGGACGGCAAGAAATATGAGCTTGAAGTACCGAGCAGAGCGGAGCTTCCCAAGCTTGAGACAGATACGATGAATGAGACTCTGAATTTTGTACCGAACGATATTGCCAAGAGACTCGAAGTAAAAACCTATGGCAGCAGCACCTATCAGTCTGCATTTCCGCGCTGTATTGACGGTGAACATATAACCTCTGGAATGGTTATGAACAAGGCGGTAAGAGTTATCGCAGGCGAGACGATCTGGCTGAGAGTTGCAGCAGGGAATGGAGAATTCGCAAGTGAGCCTGTCAGATATTCGCTCGATGCGCCTAAGTCCGCGCCGAATGAACTGCCAAAGTACAATTATATAGGAGGAAAATACACGCTCGGGTACAGTGAAACTCTCGAGTACGGCAAGATCAATGAGCCTGTCACAGTTGATGATGCGAATCGGCTTGCAAAGGAATACGGGTACAGCTACGATACATTTGTACAGATAATGCTTCAGCGTTACGGCGCAGAAAATGAGGAAGAGCTGTTAAAGGCACTTGCGATAGAGTGGGACAGCGTTTTTGAGTATGAGACGGACAAGCTTTCAATTGCGGTAAGAAGCTATGGTGACAGCGAGAGCTTTGCTTCACAGATAAAATATCTTGAGCTTGAACCGATAAGAAGGGGTGATGTGAATTTTGACGGAGCAGTCGATGCCATAGATGCATCGCGAGTTCTTGCGCATTACGCAGCGGTTAGCACGAAGAAGCCGACTTCATTTACGGAAACGCAGAAAACAGCAGGAGACTACAATTATGACGGAGTGGCAGATGCTGTCGATGCATCGCTGATACTCAGCTATTATGCAAAGGTGTCTACGGGAGGAAAGCCGATAATCTGACGATCGGGGTGACAAAAATGCATGACAAAAAGGGCTGTCTGGTAACGGCTGCAATACTGACAGCGACTTTCTGTGGAATTGTCTATGCGGCTGTCAGACACGATAGCAAAAAGGAGCGTATCAATATTCGATTCGAGCCTTTGACGAGCGAAACAGATGCGCCGCAGAATATGGAGAGTATGGCAGAGGAGAAAACTCGCGCCGAAAAGCCAACAGAAGCTGTAGTGAACGAACCTCTCATGGTCGATCTGAACACAGCGACAAAAGAGGAGCTGATGCTTCTTAATGGGATAGGCGAGGTTCTCGCAGACAGGATAATCGCCTATAGAAAGGTGCAGAGCTTTGGAAATGTTCATGAACTTACAAACGTTGACGGTATAGGCGAAAAAATGCTTGCCGAGCTGCTGCCTTATATATATGTTGACGCACCTGTATATCCTGTGACCGAGCCGCCGACCGAGCTGCAAACTCCTGCTGCCGAGCCTGAGACAACGACAGAGCAGGAAATACCTACAGAGCCCGTTCCGACATTGAGTATTGAGGATATTGCACCGTTGGATCTTAATACGGCAACAAAAGAAGAACTGATGCTGCTCCCTCATGTTGAAGAAGAGGAGGCAGAGGCAATATTGGCGCTAAGAGCGCTCATCGGCGGTTTCAGTAACATCAGAGAGCTGATACTTGTTGAAGAACTTGAACAAAATGAGGTCGTGGATATAATGAAATTTGTAACTGTTGGTGAATAGCAATAAATATATTACCAACTATTTGGTAATTTTATTGCAAAGTGTTCTGTAACCAATTTGTAACTTTTAAAAAATCATCTTTAAAAAAATGTGGTATTTCACAAAAACGCAATGTTAAAAGTATACAGAATGTCCAAAGAAGATTAAGAAATGATTCAAATCATTGACTTTGAGCGGAAAATAGAGTATATTTGTATTACGAAAGAAAGCACAGTATGTCCATGAGAGTATCAACACATTGCCGGGACTAAGGCGTGTGCATGACTACCGTTTGACAGATCTGACAGACTAATGACGGGCTTGAAGCGAAGTCGAGGAGCGTCCGATACGGGTACATCCGGTCGGAATCGTGAAGCGGCAGAAAAGACAGCTTCGGACGAGGTCTGAAAGTGAAATGCACTTTCTGAAAAATTAAGATTACACAGATCGAAAGGTCTTTTGTAATATATCCGGAGGGAGAGTTCTGCAAGCAGAAGAACAGCGATTGTCACAGAGCACATTCGGTGAAAAAGCTGAGATGATGCAAGCGGTAAGTTCCCGAATACAATCCATGCTATTATAATTTTATATTATAATATACATATTTAAGGAGGAAATTCTAATGAACAATCTTAAGAAAACATTAGCTTTAATGGCTACACTCGTTATGGCTGCAACAGCTTTCGTTGGTTGTGGCGACGAGACAACATCAAGCAATTCTTCATCTAAGGCTGAGGAATCATCTGCTGCTGAGGAGTCAAAGGACGAGTCAAGCGCTGAGGAGTCCAAGGAGCCTGAGACACCCGCTGATGACAGCGCTAAGTCTGAGGACGTTGGAGCTATCGACGCTTCAGTAGGTACAGGCGGTAAGACATTCACAGTTGCTGCTTGGGATTCTAACGACGTTCCTTTCCTTATTGCTCAGTGGAAGGGCATTGACTATACTAAGGTTCAGGAGATGGCTGCTAAGGGCGAGATCGAAGGCGTTGAGTTCGTAAACTTCGACTGCGGCGGCGGCGATGCTCCCGAGAAGATCGACAACAGACTCAAGTCCGGCGAGGACATGGACGTATACTTCTGTGAGGCTGACTGGGCTCTCAAGTATATCGAGTCTGACAATACAATTGCTCTTGAGAAGCTCGGCTTCACAGACGCTAACTTTGCTGATTTCTACAGCTACACAGACGAGATCGGTAAGGATACAAAGGGCGTTCGTAAGGGTGCTTCATGGCAGGCTGCAGCAGGCGGTTTCGCTTACAGAACAGACCTCGCNNCTTCCAGTACAGAGCTGACCTCGCTGAGGAGTACCTCGGTGTTAAGAGCCCTGCTGAGATGCAGGCTAAGATCGGCAACTGGACTGATTTCGTAGCAGCTGCTGAGACAATTTCTGAAAAGACAAACGGTGCTGTTGCTCTTGCTGACTCACTCGGTGGTCTCTGGCAGGCATACGCTTGCGGCAGAACAACTCCTTGGGTTAAGGACAACAAGCTCCAGATCGATGATTTCTGCAAGGATTATGCAGAGACAGCTAAGAAGCTCTGGGATTGCGGCGGCGTAACAAAGAACTCACAGTGGTCTGATGCTGCATGGACAGCTGACGGTGAAGCTGGTAACTGCATGGGTTACTTCGTATCTACATGGGGCTTCGGCGGATTCGCTCTCGATGCTGCAGGCGGTAAGGAAGGCAAGGGACAGACTTACGGTAAGTGGGCTGTTTGCCAGGGTCCGACACAGTACTTCTGGGGCGGTACATGGATCGTTGTTAACTCTAAGACAGACAACGGCGAAGAGGCTCAGTCATTCATCAAGACAGCTACTGTTGACAGAGCTGCTATGAAGGAATACGCTACAAAGAAGCCTGAGTATGTAAACAACAAGACTATCATGGAAGAGCTCATCGGCGCTAACACAGTTATGAACGAGGTTGTTACAAAGAACTTCAACGGTCAGAACTACATGGCTGAGCTCCACGAGAATGCTAAGAAGATCAACTTCAAGGATCTCATCACTCCTAACGATGCTACGATCAAGGGTCAGTTCACAGATGCTGTTAAGAAGCAGTACCTTGAGGGCGGTAAGACTTGGGAAGAGACAGCTGAAGCATTCAAGGATCAGGTTGCTGATAAGCTCCCCGACCTCGATTGGGAAGAATAATTAAATTATACTAAATCAAGACTCTGTTTTGATGCC
>DHYN01000070.1:12502-14436 GCA_002414125.1 Ruminococcus sp. UBA5129
AATCGATCAGCTATGCTAAATACGGCTATTTATTTATCCTGCCATTCTTTCTCGTGTACTTTTTCTTTCAACTGTATCCTCTGATCAATACATTTATCGTAGCTTTCCACGGAAATAAAGAGGCAGACGAGCACCTTGTTGTTGGTCTCCAGAATTTCCAGGATCTCCTTTTTGGTGATCGTAACAGAGCTACAAGGAAAATACATGAGAATTTTGTTCTTTCGTTTAAGAACACTTTTATTCTGTGGATCGGAAATTTCATTCCACAGATCGCTTTATCACTTTCACTTGCTGTATGGTTCACAGACTCTAAGCTCAAGATTCCGGGCAAGGGCTTCTTTAAGGTTGTAATGTACCTTCCTAATATCATTACGGCTGCTTCAGTTGCAGTTCTGTTCCTTCAGCTTTGTGGTGAAGCAGAGTCAATTCCGGGCACATTGAACATGCTTCTCAGTAAGGTTGGAATAGTACCTTATGATCCTGCTTCCAGAAAATACGAAACTATCCAGTTCGTATCAGGTATGTGGGAATCAAGAATCGTTGTTATGTTTATTCAGACATGGATGTGGTTCGGTAACACTATGATCATGCTCATGTCGGGTATTATGGGTATCAATCCGTCTCTGTTCGAGGCTGCATCTATCGATGGTGCGAACTCAGGACAGGTATTCCGAAAGATCACATTCCCGCTTCTTGCTCCTATCATGGCTTACACACTCGTAACCTCCATGATCGGTGGTCTCCAGATGTTTGATATTCCTTACCTCTACAAGCGTGATGTTAGTAACGTCAGCGACAATCTTAAGACTGTTGCAGTATTCATCTATGAAAAGTTCCATCCGTCAGCAGGTGGTCAGAAGCAGTTTGGTTATTCCGGTGCTGCATCTGTTCTTCTCTTCTTCATCACTCTCGTCCTTGGATGCATCGCATTTTACATCACTCGTGATAAGGATGAGATCGCAAGAAAGAAGCAGATCAAGAAAAATGCTAAGCAGGCACAGCTTGCTAATAAGCAGTTTGGAGGTCTGTCGTTATGAGTAATATGAGATCGGTTTACGGCACTTCCAAGAAGGATAATTATTCACTTAAGATCAAGATGAAATCGGGAATACTGTTTCTTTGGTTTGTAATTCTTACATTCATTTGTTTACTTCCGATTTACATACTTGTTGTAAACGCTACGAGAGAATCTACAGCTATCGCAAATAGTACTTCATTCATACCGAGCCATTATTTTGGTCAAAATCTTAATACGCTTCTCAAAAATGTTACTTATAGCAGCGTATTTAATGTATGGATCGGTTATAGGAACAGTGCTATTATTACTGGTTTTTCTACGATATTCACTGTATTCTTCTCAGCATTGACTGCTTACGGTCTTCATGTTTATGATTTTAAGATCAAAGAGGCAGCTTATACGATTATACTTCTTGTAATGATGGTTCCTGTACAGGTTACATCAGCAGGTTTCGTAGACTTTATGCTTAAGCTTAAGCTCACTGATTCATATATTCCGCTTATTTTTCCCTCGATCGCTGCTCCTGCGGTTGTATATTTCATGAGATCATACATGAAGTCATCATTCCCGCTTGACATCGTTGAGGCTGCAAGAATTGACGGTTCAGGTGAGTTCAGAACATTCCTAACAATTGCTATTCCTATGATGAAGCCGGCTATCGCTGTTCAGGCAATTTTCGCATTCATCGCAAGCTGGAATAACTACTACACACCGAGTATGATCCTTCTTAGTTCGAAGTTCAAACAGAAGACACTTCCTATGATGATCTCAGGTATTCAGGCATCGGATAAGTTCAAGGATTACGGTGCGATTTACATGGCACTTGCTCTTGCTATCGTACCTATCGTAATTGTATATATCCTGCTTTCAAAGTTCATTATTGCCGGTGTTGCACTTGGCGGTGTAAAGGAATAAT
>DHYN01000070.1:14476-36342 GCA_002414125.1 Ruminococcus sp. UBA5129
TTGTTGAAGCTCAACAGAACTGAGATAAATGGAAAGGACTAACGGCTTCGGCATCATATGTGATTATACTTCACCGAAGATCTCGCAAGCTTTGAGAAAGGTTTCGGAAACTATTTGCAGCGTTGTGGACGAGGTAAGAATTCGTTTTGGACGACCTGTAAGCTTTGTCATGGCAGGAAAATGTGTTTTCTTAGATCAAAGCGGACAAGTCACCCTTGATCCGAACGGAAGCACTCTCGTGACAGCGGATGCTTCAGATATAGACAGTATCTTTATGAAGATTTGTAAATATTCTGTATATAGCAGTTCTGTTGAGCTTCAACAAGGTTGGTTCACGATCCGCGGAGGCGTTCGGGTTGGAGTTGCGGGAGTCTATAATCAAGCGGAACGCATACTTCAGCATGCGACTTCATTCAATTTTCGTGTCGCACGGGAGATTGTCGGTTGTGGTGCAGATATTTATAATCAAGTATTGGCTGCGGAGAACAGCGTTATCATATGCGGAAAAACAAATTCGGGAAAAACTACAATTCTCCGCGATCTATGCCGCATATGCGGAAATCATAACAAGGTCACGCTTATCGATGAACGCAGAGAGCTTGCAGGAATGACAGACAGGAGTTTGTCGCTTGATATTGGCGCTATGACAGATGTAATAAGTTGTCTTGACCGCGGCGAGGCGATAATTTCAGCGATAAGAACACTTTCCCCTACATATATTTTCTGTGATGAGATCAGTACGCGTTCAGATTCCGATGCGATTCTTTCGGGTCACGGATGCGGCGTAAAATTTGTTGCAACAGCACATGCTGAGAACATGTCTGATTTGATGCAGCGTGAATTTATACGGCAATTGATCGAAATGAACGTTTTCGACTATGCGGTTTTTCTTTTTGATGAGAGAATGCCGGGACAACTTTCTACAATTCGGAGACTAAAAAAATGCGGATCATGATATTTTGTTTTACGATTTTGATTGGAGCGTTAGTTGGATATGCAGCGTCTGATGAGATAAGGCACCGCCGAGATTATATCAGATGCATAGCTGTCTTTCTGAATGAACTGAAGGTTCAGATCAGATATTTCGGCATTGATCTTTTTGAGCTTTTTAAACGGCTCAGTTCGTCCAAAAGCTTGGAGCACCTTTCATTCTTATCAGCTATCCCTAATGAGTTTTCCCCATATGATGATTTTGGTACTCTTTGGAATAAAGCCGTAACCGAGGACAGCTCTCTTGATACCGAGTCGCGTGACATCCTCATTGAGCTGGGGGATTTTCTTGGGAAAAGCGATGTTGACGGGCAGATATCGATTATTGATGCAGCTTCAATTAGGATCAATGCTCTCGAAAGGCGTACTGATGAGGAGTACTTCCAACGTTCTCGGCTGTATCGTATTCTTGGAATACTTTTCGGGATAATGACCGGACTTATTTTTATCTGAACAGGAGGTCAAAGAAAGTGGACATAGATCTGATTTTCAAAATTGCAGGAACAGGAATAATCGTTGCAGTACTTAATCTCGTTCTTAAGCGAGCGGAACGCGAGGAACAAGCTATGCTGACAACTCTTGCAGGACTTATCGTCGTACTTTTTGTGATCGTAAAGGAGATAGGAAACCTTTTTGAGACGATAAAATCGGTGTTTGGATTATGGTAAACGATTGCTTTTCAGTTGCCGCTATCTGCCTGTGTGCGGTAGTTTTAGCGCTTTTGCTCAAACGTCATTGTGCGGAGCAGTCTCTTTTTGTTTCCCTTGCGGCGTGCATAATGCTCTTGTCTCTTTTTGCGGTAAATGCTTCCGAAATATTGAACGAGCTGCACATATTACTTGAGGAGTCGCAGATCGATACGCAATATATTTCAGCAGCCTTTAAAGCTGCCGCGATATGTATCCTTACGCAGATAACCGCCGACCTCTGCCGTGACAGCGGCGAATCTGCGATCGCATCTGCCGCAGAACTATGGGGACGAGGCTCGATCACGCTCATTGCGATGCCGATAATCACCTCTTTGATCTCGACAGTTAAGGAGTATCTTTTATGAAAAGATTCGTTATGATCGTATCCGTGTGCCTTGCTATTTTGGGAATTATTTCTTTTGCACCATCAGTCTATGCCGCTGAGGACGACTCATATGAATCACAGCTTGGCAGAGATGTGGACACGCTATTTGCTGACAACGATCTTGATCTTTCTTATGCAGAGGCAGCCGAACTAACATTTTCAAAGATCGTTTCAAAGATAAGAGATTCGGTTTCCGACCGTATTCGTGCGCCGTTCAAGCTCTTGTTGGTCATCATAGTGCTCATCGTATTTTCGTCATTTATGTCATGTTTCATCGGGAACTCACCAAACATGAAACAAACTTCAGATCTGAGTGCGTTTTTGTGCACTGCATCAGCAATTGCCGCGATCAGTGTACCGCTGCTTGAGGTCTTTCGCACGACAGCCGATTCTCTTGACCGTTCCGGAGCTTATATTACGTCATTCGTACCTATCTATGCAGGAATCATACTCTTGTCCGGCGGAGCTGTTTCGGCTGAGCTTTACAGCGGAGTTACTTTGATCGGTGCCGATCTCATGGTATGGGCAGCGAACAGCGTGGTAATACCGCTGCTGACGGTTATGATGGTTCTCGCAATAATGGGAAGCGTTTTCCCGAATTCCTTTGCCGATGCGGTATCTAATCTCATTAAAAAGGCAGTCACATGGTCTATGACGGTAGCGGTCACTCTTTTTTCGGGTTTTGTGACACTGCGATCAACTCTTGGCGCAAAGGCAGACGGCTTTGCAGCAAAGACTGCAAAGTTTGTAATTTCAGGTTTTGTGCCTGTAGTCGGCAGTGCGGTTTCGGATGCGTATTCGGCTGTAAAGGGGAGTTTTGAATTGATGCGGTGCACAGTTGGATTTGCGGGAGTAGTTGCCGCTGCGTTTATATTTCTTCCTCCGCTAATAGAGCTGATAGCGTTTCGGGCGATGGTTCATATCGGTATTTTTGCAGCGGAGGGCTTTGATTCAAAGGCAGTCGCCAAGCTTCTCAAGGGCATCGACAGCGGACTTGCGATCGCAATGAGTATTCTCATCTGTTTCGGTCTGTTTTTTATAATCTGTACGGCATCGCTCATGAAAGCGGTCGGATAGGAGGCAATAATGGAAGGACTAAAAAGTTTGATCTGCAGCATCTGCGCAATTTCGATGCTGGTTTGTGTTATTGAATGGCTTGTTTCGGGAACTCGCTTGAAAAATCAGGTGAAATTTCTGCTGAGAGTGATACTGATAGTAACTGTTTTTGCTGCATTTGTAGGAGGATTAAGCGGACTTGATTTTCCTGAGCTTCCCGACATGAACGAAAGCGATATGTCGTATGCGGAAAGCGCTTACAAACAGGAATTCATCCGACAGACCGAGTCAAATATTGATTCGGTTCTCGCTCAGCAGCTTGAAGCGGCAGGAGTCGGTTTCAGCAAAATAGAGACAAATGTTAATATTTCTGAGACAAACAGCATATCTATTAGTAGTGTTACAGTTTCAGCGGATGATTTCGAGAAAGCTGCGGAGATAATACGAAGCAGTCTCGGAGAGGAAACGGAGGTGCAAAATGGCAATTTCTGACATCATCGGCAGAATAAAGTCCAACAAACGACTTTACACTGCGCTGAAAGTATTTCTGACAGCACTGATATGTCTGATATTTATGACATATGTTTTCGACGGCGGAAAGAGTTCTCCCGAGCCGCAGGAAGCGGTATCCGATGAGATCTCGATCAATGAATACCGTGCCGAAACAGAGCGGAGGCTTACGGAATTTCTCAAACAGATCGAGGGCGTCGGCGATGTCAGGGTATACCTCAATTTCCGAAGCGAACAGGAATACGTCTATGCCCGCGAGGGACGCACCAGCGTTTCCGAAAACAAGAAAGAGGAGGAATGCAAATATGTGATGATCGGAAAGGGAAGCGACAAAACTGCCCTCGTGGAGACGATAAATCTGCCGAAGCTCGACGGAGCTGTCATAGCCTGCACGGGCAGCGAAAATGCTGCTGTGTGCTCCAAGGTGTACAAAGCAGCCTCAGCAGCGCTCGGAGTCCCGACAAGCTGTATCTATGTAACAAAATTAAGGTAAAGGAGTCAATACTATGAAAAAGCCCACAATTATAATCGGAAAGAAACAGATAATCATGACCTGTCTTACAATGATGCTCGCGATCGCGGTCTACATAAACTACGCAACTGCGCCGAAGGTAGGTGACGGAGAAAAGCTCGCCAACAATACAGTCAAGAATGACACAGTGAATTACGGCGAGACGGAGTTTGTCAACGGCAACGCTGATACCGTCGATTATTTTGCTCAGGCACGTCTCGATAAGATGAACAATCGTGACGAGGCAGTGCAGACTCTCCAGACCATCATTGGCGGCGGCGATTTGAGCGATGATGAAATGGTGAGCAATGCTCTTGATGCCGTAGAGGTCTCAAAGCTCATCGAGGCGGAGGGAACGATCGAATCTCTCGTCAAGGCACAGGGATTTGAGGACTGTGTCGCATACCTCGACGGCGAATCTGCCAAGCTCGTTGTAAAGACTGAGGGACTCGATAAGGCGCAGGCTGCCTCGATAAAAGAGATAATTATGGGAGAATCTGAAATTTCTGCAGAAAAAATCAGAATTTTTGAGGTAAAGTAGTTGTACTATTCGGATTTTTTTGGTATAATATATATGTGAGGGTGTGAGTGCGTAAAAAATAAGGAAGCACTGTTCAGATCCGGCGCGCGAGGTGTAAGCATATCGTGCGCCAAGTTCAAAGGTGTGATCGAGTCAGTGAGCCATTGAATGATACACCCAATTCTGCATGAAAGCGTAGGTAATAAAAATGACAGGAAAAAAAGAAACTGCATCGAGCAGACTTAGAATATCCGAGGATGTAGTCATCACCGCAGCAAGACTTGCCGCACTTGATGTAAAGGGTGTGGCAGGTCTGAGCGGCGAGGCAAATGCTGTAAATAAGCTTTGCGGAAACATACCTGTAAAGGCAGATCTCATGGGTGACGTTGTTTCGATCGAGATCAAGCTTGTCATCAGCAGCGAAGCTAAGGTAAGTACAGTGGCACAGGCAGTCCAGACAGCAGTTAAGGAAAATGTTCAGAATATGACAGGACTTACTGTTGCAAAGGTAAATGTTGTGATAGATGACATTTGCTTTGAATAATTGACAAGGAGTAGTATATGACAAGACGTGAAATACGAGACAGCGCATTCAAGCTGATCTTTGAACATCTTCTTCGTGATGACGACATTCAGGAGCTTTATGATATTGCCGAGGAGATCGACGAGATCACAGTCAACGATGAGGTAAAAAAGCTCGTTGAGGGAACGATCGAGCATGCCTCAGAACTGGACGGGATCATCTCAGGATACAGCAAATCAAGAAGTATAGGACGTATCTCAAAGCTTAATCTTGCGATACTTCGCCTTGCGCTTTTCGAGTCGATCTACGATGACAATACGCCTATGAACGCTGCTATCAGTGAAGCTATCAATCTCTCTATGACGTATACCTATCAGGAGGACACTTCATTCATCAACGGCGTTCTCGGAGCTTTCTCAAGAGAACGCAGTGAGGGAGAGTCTGCAGATGCCTGATTTTCTCGGAGTGGACACAAGCAACTACACCACGTCCGCAGCCGTTTTCAGAAGCGAAGAGGGAAGAATTTATCAGTCTAAGAAGCTTTTGCCTGTTAAGAAGGGAGAGCTTGGTCTTCGCCAGAGCGATGCAGTTTTCCACCATACGAAACAGCTTCCCGATATGATAGAGACTCTTTTCAGCGAAAATCATCTCAGCGCTCCGACAGCCGCAGCCGCCTCATCGCGCCCGAGAAATGCCGAGGGCTCGTATATGCCATGCTTTCTTTGCGGAGAGGGATTTGTGCGTTCATACGGCTCTATCGGAGATATACCCGTCTATTTTACTTCTCATCAAGTCGGGCACATTCTTGCAGCTCTATATTCGGCTGACCGTCTTGATCTCGTGAATGAGCGCTTTATCGCTTTTCACGTCAGCGGAGGAACGACCGACTGCCTTTTGTGCGAACCTGACGCTGAACTCGTGATAAAGGTAACTCAGCTCGGGACTTCGCTCGATCTCAAGGCTGGACAAGCAGTTGACAGAACGGGTGTGATGCTCGGACTTGGGTTTCCGTGCGGACCTGCTCTTGAGGAGCTTGCAGCCGTCAGCAAAAAGCACTTCAATGTAAAGTCTGTACTTAAGGGAAATGACTGCTGCCTTTCGGGCGTTGAAAACAAGTGCAGAAAAATGCTGGATGACGGAGAGCCGCATGAGGATATAGCTGCGTTTTGCCTTGAAAATATTTCCGCAGCAGTGATCGCCATGACACAGAAAGCGCTTGAAGCGTGCGGAGAGCTTCCGCTCGTTTTTGCAGGCGGAGTCATGTCTGATAAGATCATTCGTGATAAGATTATTTCCCGATTTCCGTGCGCACAGTTTGCACAGCCGCAGTTCTCATGCGACAATGCAGCTGGCACTGCGATATTCGGATATCTCAAATACATGAGTCTGAATAAATCAGACCGATGAAACAGGAGTAAGTTATGCCTGTATTGACCGTTTCTCAGATAAACCGTTACCTCTCGTTCAAGCTGAAAGAGGACAAGAACCTACAGGGGATAATGGTGAGGGGTGAGATCTCAAATTTTGTATGTCATTATCGCAGCGGACACTGCTATTTTACGCTAAAGGACAAGGATTGTGCGATAAAGGCGGTGATGTTCGCGCAGTCGGCGGCGAGAATAAAATTTGTTCCCGAGGACGGAATGTCCGTGATCGCTTCGGGAAGTGTTGTCGTCTACGAGCGTGACGGCGTTTATCAGATAAATATTACTGACCTCCAGCCCGATGGTGCAGGTACGGCGAGTATTGCTCTTGAACAGCTTAAAACCAAGCTACAGAAAGAGGGAATATTCGATACCGCGCATAAGCGTCCCGTTCCTGCGATGCCGAGGAGGATAGGCGCAGTAACTTCATTGAGCGGTGCGGCGATAAAGGACATAATCAATGTCCTCAGCCGACGTTATCCGATCGGAGAGCTTTATTGCGTGAACGCGCTCGTTCAGGGAGAGAGTGCTCCTGATTCGATATGCCGCGGAATACTCCGTGCGGAGCAGGCAGGCTGTGATGTTGTGATAGTCGGAAGAGGCGGCGGTTCGTCGGAGGACCTTTCTGCTTTCAACAGTGAAAAGGTCGCGTATGCCGTTTATAATTGTAGGGTGCCTGTGATCTCGGCAGTAGGTCACGAAAAGGACTACTCGATCGCCGATCTAGCGGCTGACCTAAGAGCTCCGACTCCGTCAGCGGCAGCAGAGCTTGTTGCTCCGTCAATAGATAATATTTCCGAGCAGATCGGGATTATGGAAAGACGTATCGGAATAGCGGCATCGAGGACGATAGATTCGGCTTCCGAGAGATTTGCTTCATTGGAAAGCCGTCTTGCAAAGCAGTCGCCCGAAAATCGTTTAAGGCTTTCCGATGAGAGACTTTCAGGTCTTGAAAAACGCCTCGGCTCGGGATTTGAGTCGTATATGAGGCGGCGAGAATCGGCGCTCGATGAGAAGCTCGGACAACTCGAAATGCTCAGTCCTGTGAAAGTGTTGTCAAGAGGCTATTCGCTTGTTTATCATGGTCAGGATCTGATAAACGATGCGGATAAGCTCCGTGACGGCGATAGAATAAAGATAAGATTCGGAAACGGTGAGCTTTACGCTCAGATCATCAAATAGTAAGTGGTGAGTTAATGGATAAAAAAATAAGTTTTGAAGAAAATATGAAAGAGCTAAGCCGCATTGTGGCAGAGCTTGAAAAGGGCGACCTGCCGCTTGAAAAGGCAGTATCGCTTTACGGTGACGGAGTCAAGCTCTCGGCTGAATGCAGAAAGCAGCTCAGCGAAGCACAGCTCAAAATAGCGGAGGACAAGAGTGCCTCNNCTCCGCAGATTCGGAGGAAAAATGAGTATGGAATTCAAGACTAAGCTCAATGAATATATAGCGTTCACCGAGGAAAGCCTCAAGAGCTATAACGCTCATTCGGAGGAGAGCGCACCGCAGAAAAATCTAATTGATGCAATGAATTATTCACTTGAAGCAGGCGGAAAGAGGATCCGTCCTGTGTTGGTTTATGCTTTCTGCGAGGCATTCTGCGGCGATATTCGCAAGGCAAAAGCGCCTGCCTGTGCGATCGAGATGATACATACATTTTCGCTGATTCATGACGATCTTCCGGCTATGGACGATGACGATCTCAGACGCGGCAGACCGTCCTGCCATAAGGCATTTGACGAGGCGATGGCAATTCTTGCAGGCGACGCGCTTTCGGTGCTCCCGTTCGGGATAATTGCCGATGATGCGGAGCTTACTGCCGACCAAAAGGTGAAGATCATTTCCGTACTCGCCAAAGCTGTTGGAAGAGACGGGATGATAGGCGGTCAGGTCATCGACATGGAGAACGAAAAGCGTTCAGATGTTGACGAGGACAATCTCCGAAATATGTATAAAAATAAAACGGGTCGGCTGATTGCAGTGTCGTGTGTAATGGGCTGCATCTGCGCAGGCGCGGATGATAAAGCGATAAAGGCGGCTGAGGATTACGCTTACAGTCTTGGACTTGCCTTTCAGATAATTGACGACATTCTCGATGTTACAAGCACGCAGGAAGAGCTCGGAAAGCCTATTGGAAGCGATGAGGATGAGAACAAGACGACTTTCGTGACACTTCACGGTGTGGAGGGCGCTAAGAGGATCGCTGCACAGATCACTGATGAAGCGCTTTCGGCGCTCGATAGGATCGAGAACAGTGAATTTCTCAGAGAGCTTACGGAAATGCTTCTCAGGAGGAAAAATTAGTATTAAAGGAGCTGCGGATCGCACGGTCTGCATTTAGTATAAAATGAAGGAAAAAACAATCAAGGACGAGAAGATAAGTCTCAGCGAGCTTGAAGCTCTGCCTGCCGATCTTAAAAAGCTGTCGGTCAAGCAGTGCGGTTATCTTTGCAGTGAGATAAGGAATATCCTCATTTCTACCGTTTCAAAAACAGGCGGTCACCTTGCTTCAAATCTTGGTGTGGTGGAGCTGACATTGGCTCTTCACCGCAATTTTGACTCGCCTAATGATAAGATCCTTTGGGACGTTGGGCACCAATCCTACACCCATAAGATACTTACCGGACGTGCCGACCGTTTTTCAACACTTAGGCAGGAGGATGGTATATCGGGATTTCCAAAGCCAGAAGAGTCGGAGCATGATACTTTTATAAGCGGTCACAGCACTACATCCGTATCTGCTGCGGTCGGAATTGCCGAGGCTATGGAGCATCGGCACAGCGACAATTACGTTATTGCAGTCATAGGTGACGGAGCAATGACGGGCGGTATGTTCTACGAGGCGATGAACAACGCAGGCAAGGAAAAAAACAGCAATCTGATCGTTATACTGAACGACAATAATATGTCCATCTCGAAGAGCGTTGGAGCACTTTCGAGATACCTGACGTCACTGAGAAATACCGAGGAATATCTCCATACAAAAAGACGTGTGGAAAGGACTCTGATGAATATACCGGTTTTTGGTGCGCCCGTAGCAAAGGGTATCAAGAACGCAAAGGACTCCGTAAAATCACGTATTCTCGAGCACAGCACGATGTTCGAGGATATGGGATTCATATATCTCGGACCTATTAACGGTCACAGTATTTCCGAGCTGGATGAGGTGCTCAGGGTCGCAAAATCATTCCACAAGCCCGTCATAATCCACGCCAAAACGATCAAGGGCAAAGGATATGTCCCTGCCGAGAAAAATCCCGGGGAATATCACGGAATATCAAAATTCGACATCGTTACGGGCAATCCTGAGGTGTCGGCTGACGAGTGCTATTCGACCGTTTTTGGACGTGAGCTTGTGAGGCTTGCAAAGGACGACAGCCGAATCTGCGCCGTTACGGCTGCTATGAAGTACGGGACGGGACTCCAATTTTTCGGTACAGCTTTTCCCGAACGCTTCTATGATGTCGGTATTGCCGAGCAGCATGCGGTGACATTTTGCTGCGGACTTGCCGCAATGGGCGAAATACCGGTATTTGCGGTCTATTCGACATTCCTTCAGCGTTCCTATGACCAGCTCGTTCACGATGCTGCGATAGGAGGTCTCCACATCGTTCTCGGTATCGACAGGGCAGGCATCGTCGGCGAGGACGGCGAAACGCATCAAGGAATGTTCGATATACCAATGCTTTCCTCGATCCCGAACACTACGATCTATTCACCGTCATGCTACGAGGAGCTGAAATTCTGCATGAAGAAAGCAATATTAGATGATGATGGGATCGTTGCGGTGAGGTATCCGCGCGGTGCAGATAAGTCCGCATTTCCCAAAAACGACGAGACAGTCTGTCACGATCACTGCTTCCTTAAGTCATACAGAAGTGACACGCTGCTTATCTCGTATGGACGGATATTCAGCGAGCTTTACAATGCGAATCTGTTGCTCGAGGCAGACGGTATCAAGTGCGATCTGCTTAAGCTCACAAGGATATTCCCGATTGCCGATGAGATTATCGAACAGATCTTGGAATACAAGAGGATCATATTTTTTGAGGAGAGCTGTGGAAGCGGCGGAATTGCCGAAAAACTGGGATATTTGCTGCTCACCAACGGATATAAGGGAGATTACGGCAGCGTTTCCGCAAATGGCTTCGTAAAGCAGGCATCGGCTGCATCGTGTCTGAAAAAGCTTGGACTTGGATGCGAGGAAATGGCGGATTTTGTAAGACGGCGGTGCACCGAAAATGGCAAGGCTTGATGCAGAGCTTGTTATACGCGGCATAGCAAGAAGCCGCGAGCGAGCAAAGGAAATGATAAAAAACGGAAGCGTTACGGTCAACGGCTCTGTCGTGACTAAGCCCTCGGCTGATGTTGCATCCGATGACTTGGTAGAGTCGGTCGAGACGGAGCTTTATGTTGGCAGGGGCGCGTTCAAGCTCGAGAGGGCAGCGCAGATATTCTCTCTCGATTTCAGCGGGAAGCTTTGCGTTGACATCGGAGCTTCCACAGGCGGATTCACTGAATTTATGCTGCTTGGCGGTGCTTCAAGGGTCATCGCCGTTGACGTGGGTCACGGTCAGCTTGCGGAATCGCTCAGGAACGACACGAGAGTAGTCAATGCCGAGGGAACGGACATCCGTGACGTTGATACGGCGCTTATTGGAGGTCAGGCAGACTTCATATGCGGTGATGTCTCGTTTATTTCGCTGACTAAGATACTTCCGAAGGCGTATGAGCTGCTCAGGGACGGCGCATCCGCTGCCATGCTTATAAAGCCGCAGTTTGAAGCAGGCAAGCGTGCCCTAGGAAAGCATGGCATCGTCAAGGATACAAAGGAGCACATACGCGTGCTCAATGAGATAAATGACTTCGCGCGGTCGGTGGGCTTTTTTACACAGGCATACACTTACTCGCCGATCAAAGGCGGCAGCGGCAATACGGAGTACCTTGTACATCTTATTAAGACCGACAGACCGCCGATAGACCACGATTTTGCGGCACTTGTTAAAGAAGCTGAGAGGAGCGTAAAATGAAAGCCGTACTTTTTCCGAATTTTCAGAAGAAAAATGCACTTGGCTGTGCGAGAGAGGTATGTGACGTTCTTACATCTGAGGGGATACAGGTTTGTGTCAGCGGAGAGTACAAAGCTGAATTTGCAGATAAGAGGTCGGTGATCTTCGAGCCTGTAGACGAGGCTTCGCGGAGTGCCGATGTAGTCATCGCCATAGGAGGAGACGGAACGATACTCCGCTGTGCAAAATATCTCATGGGCACGGATACAAAGCTCCTCGGAATAAATACAGGAACGCTTGGATTTATGGCGGGTCTTGAGGCGGATCAGCTTGATAGGTTAAAGCTTCTCAGAACGGGCGGATATAAAGTTTCGGAGCGTATGACTCTCGGAGTAAAGATAAAAAATTCAGAGGGTGAAATATCAGTTACAGCGCTCAATGACGTGTGCGTAAAATCAAGAAGCTCGTATATTTGCAGCTTTGATGTGATGGCTGACGGATATCTTATCGGACGCTACAGAGCTGACGGCGTGCTTTTCAGTTCACCGTCAGGATCGACTGCCTACGCGCTTTCTGCTGGTGGTCCGATCATCGAGCCGGAACTTGAATGCATCGAAATGACACTGATCTGTCCGCACTCGCTTTTTGCCAGAGCAACACTTTTTTCGGCAGACAGACCGCTAAAATTTGTAAATACGACAGCCGATGATGAGCGTCCTATGGGCATCTCCATTGACGGCGGAGGAAGCGTTTTCCTGNNGAGAACGGCGATACGGTGGAGATATCCAAGGGCGAGAGCAAGATAAAGTTTATCGACCTTATCGGAAACTCCTTCCACGAATCGCTGTGCAGGAAGCTGATGCGTCCTATAAAATGAGGTGATACAATGAAAAACCGCAGGCATGAAGCTATACTTGAGATAATTTCGGAGGTTCCTGTTGTAACTCAGGATCAGCTTATAAAGCTGCTTGCCGAAAGAGGCATTAAATCGACTCAGGCAACACTTTCAAGGGACATCCAGCAGCTTTCTCTCATCAAGGCAAGAGACGAGAGCGGAACGAGCCGCTATATGCCGAACGCTGCGGGCGTTGCCGAGAAGAGTATTTTTGCGGAAGCGGTATTGTCGGTCGATCACGCCATGAATACGATCGTTCTGAAATGCCGTGCAGGAATGGCTCAGGGAACGTGTGCAGCGATAGATGCGGTGGATTATGACGGGGTCGTGGGCACGATCGCCGGAGATGATACTATCTTCATCCTTGTGAGAACGGAAGCCGATGCAAAGAAGCTTTCCAAGCGCTTCAGAAGTGAACTGATCCAGAAAAATATATGAGGCAGGCAAAGAAATGCTAAGGGAAATTTATATAAAGAATCTTGCGGTCATCAAGGAGGCGGTAATACCTCTTGAGGGCAGTCTCAACGTGTTTACGGGCGAGACGGGTGCAGGTAAATCCATACTTATAAACGGGATCAATGCCGTTCTCGGACAGAGATGCATGAAGGACATCGTGCGTTCGGGCTGCGATAAGGCGGTCATAACGGCGCTTTTCACGGAGCTTACAAAGGAGACCGAGGATAAGCTTGACGAGCTCGGTATAAGCCATGAAAGCCACGAGATCACTCTTACAAGAGAGATAAGCGCTGACGGCGGAAGTGTTTCACGGATCAATCATCGGACTGCATCGGCATCACTGCTTAAGGAGATCGGGTCGCTTCTTATCAATATACACGGTCAGCACGATAATCAAGTGCTCATGGACAGTGAAAAGCATCTTGGCATCCTCGACAGCTTCGGCGGCGATGACACGCTTCTCAACGAATACAGGGAGAGCTTCCGCAAGCTCCAACAGACCGCCAGAAGGCTTGGTGAGCTGAAAAAGGCAGAGCAGTCAAGACGCGAGCGGACTCGTCAGCTCACGGAGATCATTGACGACATCGGCGAGCTTGATCCGCAGGAAAACGAGGATGACCGTCTCGAAAAGGAATACGATACCGCACGCAATGCCGAGCAGATGATAATTGCAATAAACAATTCCGTTGGACTTCTGACAGGCGATGATGCGGCGGTCGAGCTGCTTTCTTCGGCTGAGAGACAGCTCGGCGGATATACTGAGGGAAGCTCTGAATTGAACTCTCTATACGAAAGACTGAGCGCCGCAGAGATCGAGCTTTCGGATATTGCTGCAGAGCTTGGGAGTGTCGCAGAGCGCATAGAGCTTGACAGTCAGCGCCTCGATTCTATGCGCGAAAGACTTAGTGAGATCAACCGCTTGAAGCGCAAATATATGTGCGACTGCACTGAGCTTCGCGCTATGTATTCAAAAGCGGTCGAGGAGCTTGCACAGATCGAGAGCTCGGCTGACGAGATAACTCGTTTGGCTGACGAGCGCAGTGAACTCCTGCACATTGTTACGGAACGGGCGAAGGCTTTATTTGACTACCGTGAGCGTACAGGTGAGGAATTTGCTCGGAGAGTCACGGAGGAGCTTGAGTTTCTCAACATGCCCAATGTTATTATCGCAGTGCGCCATGAAAAGGGCAAGCTGACGGTAAACGGAATGGATACGGTGGAATTTCTGATCTCCGCCAATAAGGGAGAAGAGCCGAAGCCTGTTTCAAAGATAGCGTCGGGCGGTGAACTCTCCCGTATAATGCTCGCGCTCAAGAGCGTTATTGCAGACAAGGACAGTATCCCTACGATGATCTTTGACGAGATCGACACCGGTGTGAGCGGAAAGGCAGCTCATAAGATCGGAATAAAGCTTCGCGAGATCGGAAAGCTCCGTCAGGTACTCTGTGTCACACACCTCTCACAGATCGCAGTCATGGCTGACAATCACCTTATGATCGAGAAAAAGATCATAGATGAGCGAACCGAAACGCATGTAACGGTTCTCGATTTTGATGGTCGTACAAAGGAGATCGCCCGTATTATGGGCGGAGATGATCCAAGCAGATTAATGCTCGATACGGCAGCCGAGGAGCTGAAAAAAGCTGCCGAGATATAAGCTTTCGGAGGAAAAATGAAGATATACTCGACTCGTCACGGACAGACTGATTACAATAAACGCGATGTGATACTCGGCACGACAGACATTGAACTCAATGAGACAGGTCTTTCACAGGCAAATGACCTTGCAGAGCGGATATTCGCAGATCCTAATATAAAAATAGACCTAATAATAGCTTCACCGATGAAGCGTGCGCTGAGGACGGCTGAGATCGTTTCAAAGCGCAGCAATATCCCGATTATCACCGATAAAAGGCTGCGCGAGTGGAATTACGGCGAATATGAGGGAAAGGCAAGATTTACTGAGGGCTTTGCGGAAAACAAGCGTGAGTTCGGAGTGCGCATGGGCGGTTCGGGTGAATCGCTTCTTCAGCTTGCTCACAGAGTTTACAGTCTGCTCGATGATATTATTGAGCGTTATACAGATAAAACAGTGCTCATTGTGAGTCACGGCGGAGTTTGCCGCATCATTGAGACATATTTCAATAACATGACCACCGATGAATTCAACGGCTGGTTCATGGGAAACTGTCAGCTTATTGAATATAACAGTAACAAGGATGAGAACAGATTTAAGGAGTTTAGTTAATGAGGATCGGTGTTGATTATTATCCCGAACAGTGGAGCAAAAGCCTTTGGATAAGAGATGTTGAGCTTATGGCTTCCACAGGCGTAAAGCTCGTGAGAATAGGCGAATTTGCGTGGTCAAGGCTTGAGCCGCGAGAGGGCGTGTTTGACTTTGCGTGGCTTGACGAGGTAATTGCGCTCTGTTCCAATTACGGGATCGGGGTTGTGCTTTGCACGCCTACAAATTGTCCGCCGCTTTGGCTTTACGAAAAGTATCCCGATATAGTAAGAGTCGGTGAGGACGGAAATCGTTTGCAGCTCGGTGTAAGAGGACACAGATGCATAAATAGTCCGATTTTTTTAGAGTATGCGAAGCGGATCACTGAGCAGCTTGCACGCCGCTACGGGGTTCACCCGTCTATAAAGGCTTGGCAGATCGACAATGAGCTTGAAGCTTATCCTTGCAGATGTGAAGCGTGCAAAAACGGATTCAGACAGTGGCTGCTCGACAGATTCAACGATGTTGACGGCATAAATCAGGCTTTCGGAACAAGCGTATGGAGCGGTGAATACAGCAGCATAACTCAGGTCGATCTTCCAACGGCATATCCTAAGGCGTGGCAGAATCCATCACTGTGTCTTGAAGCCCATCGCTTTGCCTCGGATTCCACGGTCACATTCGTTAGAAATATGGCATCAATTATCCGCAGATCAGCGCCGCTTGCACCGATCACCACTAATGTGAGATTTCACGAGGAGATGCCTGATTTCTATAGGATATTCGACAATCTCGACTTTGCATCGTATGATAATTACCCTATGCTTTCCGTTCCTGCCGGAGCAGAGTATCTTTACTCGCATTCGTTTGAGCTTGATGTTATCCGGGGAATGAAAGAGAAGAATTTCTGGATCATGGAACAGCTCAGCGGACCTACAGGAAGCTGGGTTCCGATGTCTCCTGCATCGAAGCCGAATATGATAAAAGGTTATGCGCTTCAAGCAATCGCTCACGGTGCCGATACGGTAATGCATTTTCGTTGGAGAACAGCGTGTACAGGCGCTGAAATGCACTCTCACGGCATACTCGACCACAGCAATGTTCCGGGGCGTCGTTACTTTGAATTTGCTGATCTGTGTCAGACGGTTACAAAGCTAAAACCGCTTGAGAATACTGAGATTGTTTCGTCTATCGCGATCCTGCTTTCTCACGATTCGTTCTATGCTCTCGGAATGCAGCCTCAGACCGAAAACTACCACTATATCGAGCAGCTTAGGAATTTTCACAGAGCGTTTACAAGATTCGGAGCGAACATTGACGTTGTCGAGCCGACAACAGATCTTTCGCGTTATAAGATAGTCGTTGCACCTTCTCTGTATGTCAATGATAATTCGGCTATAGAGAATATTTACCGCTATGTTATCAACGGGGGAACTCTTGTCCTGACGAACCGCAGCGGTGTCAAGGATAGAAACAATAACTGCATAATGGAACCGCTTCCTACAGCTTTCAGAGAGCTTGTTGGTGCAGAGGTCGTGGAGTACGACCCGATCGGTGATGAGGAGCAGAGGATAATCGACTTCTCCGGACGTGAGTTCAAGTGCACCGAATGGTGTGATATTCTAAAGCTCAATACGGCGAGAGCATATGCAGAGTATGCGGATAGCTTTTATCGTTCGTGTCCTGCGGTGACTGTAAATGAATATTGCAAAGGTCTGACTTATTATATCGGGACGGTTTGTGATTCGGAGTTTTACGAGAAATTCGCAAGCAATCTAATGAAGCAGAATGGTGTTCCGCGCCTCAATGGACTGCCTGTGGGTGTTGAGATAACAACGCGAACGAACGGTAACGATGAATTTATTTTCTTTTTCAACAATTCGCCGAACAATACAACGATCGGTCTGCCAAAGCATATGTTCAGCATCATTGATTCTGCCGAGAGAGACAGAATAGAGCTAAAACCGTTTGAAATGGACATAGTGAGAAAATGAGATTTTTATTCGGTTTTGAGTAAATGGTATAATAAAACAAATAACGNNAGATCTGAGATCATAGGTTCTATGGCGTTAAAAATTCTCTGTTTTTATTGCGAGTCAGTATTAGTATTCAATACCTTTTCGTGCCGTGATTCCGTGGTCAAAGGGATGCTTTACGGAGGAGATCTCGCTTACATAATCGTAGAGATCGATGTATTGCTGCTCAGGAGCGCGTCCGGTCAAGATCAGTTCGCAGTTATCGTATCGGCACAAAGCGACTTTATCGGCGAGATTGCGGTCTACAAGACCAAGGGAATACGCATCGAGAAATTCGTCAAGAATAAGCATGTCGATGCTTTCGCTTAGCACGAGCTCGTGAGCCCTGCGGAGCAGATCGTTGTGGCATTGAGCAAGTTGATTTTTTTCATCGTTATTGAGTGTGAAAGAAAATCCGAATTCTTTACTGCTGCGGAGCACTTTAACATTATTGAGAAATGCAAGAGAGTGTAGCTCGGAGGTATCGGAGCTTTTGAGAAACTGCACGATGCACACGCGCAGACCGCTTCCCACGGCACGCAGGGCAAGTCCGAGAGCTGCGGTGGTTTTGCCCTTTCCGCTGCCGAAATAGATATGATTGAGTCCCATATCTTACACCGTTTATGAGCAGGAAACGGTGATCTTGTTTCCGTCGCTGACGGCAGTGATCTCATCGCAGGTATAGGTGGGATAGGTGAGTATATTTCGCTCTGCAAGGGCATCAAGTGTCGATTTTGAGACTTCCTTTTTCGATGTGCAGATAACAGCGATCTCAGGTGAAGCACTGTCGAGGAACTGTCCGATATTTGCGATCTCACGTCCGTGATACGGCACTTTGAGGAAGTCGCATTTGGCTGAATCCATGATCTCGGAAAGTCTCAGCTCCATGGCATCGCCTGTAAATAGGAAGGTCTTGTTGTGATGACGAGCTGTTGTTATAATAGAGAAATCGTTGTCGTTATCCTCGCCGTAGAAGTTCTTCTGAGGCGGATCAACGGTAAAATCAACATCATCGAGCGTGAAAGAAAGCTGTTCCTTCAGCACATTGGGAGTGATATTCTTCTCATTGAGCGTTTTGCGGTATTTATCCATCTCATCGCTGTCCTCCGAGTAATCTGGTTCGATCACGTTGAGCACCGAGGCGGTTTTAAGTACCTTTNNCGCCGACATGGTCCTTATCGAAATGGGTGATTATCAGGTAATCGACGGTTGCAACGGACTTTTTTTCGAGGTATTCAGCTATTTCCTTGCTGTTATCTTTTTCACCGCAGTCAATGATAACGTTGTGGTTTTCGGTTTGAAGCAAAATAAAATCCGCCTTACCGATACCGAGAAAAGAAGCTGTGAACGGGGGATATGTCTGCGCCGAAGAGCTTTCCGATGCGGAAGAGCTGTTTTTGTCCGAGCATGAGCAGAGCATAGCCGCAGCAGCAATAAAAGGGATCAAGTGATGTTTCAATATATCATCTCCATTTAAGTCATAAACGCGCAGGAATATTGAGCAGGGATCAGTCGTGCTTTGCAACGATAGAGCCGTCGTTTTTGAATATACTGTTGGCAGGGATTATGCCGCGTACACAGGATGTAGGGTAAACATTTGAGTTTTTTCCGATAACGGTTCCGGGGTTAAGAACGCTGTTGCAACCTATCTCAACGCAGTCGCCGAGGATAGCGCCCATTTTTTTGAGATCTGTGTCGAATGACGAGTACGTGGATTTTACTACGACATTAGTTTTGTCGGACTTAACGTTAGAGGTTATCGAGCCTGCGCCCATATGTGATTTATATCCGAGAATACTGTCGCCAACGTAATTGTAGTGAGGTGTCTGAACATTGTCAAAAAGAATCACATTCTTTAGTTCAACGGAGTTTCCGACAACGCAGTTTTCACCGATAACAGCGCTTCCTCTTATAAATGCGCAGTGGCGAACCTCGGTATTTGCGCCGATAATGCACGGTGCAGCTATATAAGCAGACTCAAATACCGTGGCAGTTTTGTGTATCCAAACGTTTTCCGAGGGACTGTCATACTCATCGGCGCTGAGAGTTTTACCGTACTCAATAATAAATTCGCTGATGCCGCTGAGAGCCTCCCACGGATAGGTGAATTTCGAGAGGTATTCGCTTGCAATTGTGTGGTCAGGTGAGAAAAGGTCGGTTATTTTTATCATATCCATAAATGTGTCTCCTTGGTAGAAAAAAGTTCATGTCAATGGTGCTTTTGAGCTATTATCATCTTTCCTTGCCAACGAAGAAAAGTGCGATAGTACCGGGACCTGCATGTGCTCCGATAACCGGACCGATGTCCGTGATAAGCTCAATATTTACCTTGTGCTGTTCCTTAATGATATTTGCGAGGGCAAAAGCATCGCTTTCGCTGTCTGCATGTGAAATGAAGATCGTGCCCTCTGAGGGAGTTGAAGCAAGTTCGGTGTACTTATCGGCGAGTGCTTTTATAGAGTTCTTTCTGCCGCGTGCTTTGGAGACATTGATGAGGTGACCCTCATTGTCTACATGAAGTATCGGCTTGATACCGAGAACACCTCCGACAAAAGCGACAGCAGGGCTTATTCTTCCGCCTCTTTTCAGGTAGACGAGGTCATCAACAGTAAACCAGTGACAGATATTCGGACGGATATTTACAGCATAAGCAGCAGTTTCGTTCAGATCATAGCCATTCTTTTTCTTTTCAACAGTGAGATAGAGGTGCAGACCGTAGCCTGCGGAAGCGCTGAGACTGTCAACGCAGATGATATTTCTGTCGGTATATTCGCTCATGAGCTCATCGGCGGCGAGGCGGGCTGAATTAAACGTTGTGCTGAGTCCCGAGGAGAAGCCGAGGTAGAGGATGTCTTTTCCCTCCTTGAGGAACGGTTCAAACATTTCCTTAAAGCCGTCAACGTTGACAGCAGATGTTTTGGCAACCGAACCCCAGCGCATTTTTTCGTAGAAATCAGTGATCGTAATGTCATTTCTTGTGTAGTTTTTTGTGTCATTTTCAAATGTAAAGCTGAGATCGGCACAGCGGACTCCCCATTTTTCGAGAAGCTCGTTTGAAATATCGCAGGCTGTATCAGCGAGAATAACGAAATCGTTCATACATATTCCTCCATATCATAGAAACTCTTATTATATTATAAACGAGAAATCAAAAAAAATCAACCTGTTTCAACCAAATTTATTAAAAATGCGGAAAATTTATACGACGCAAGTCTGTTAATTGGTCTAAAAGACGGCGATTATTCCGAATATAGGTGAAAACAGGATTTATTTATCATTACCATATGCCGCTTTGCAGAACGTGACAAAATATTTTTAGAAATTTGCATAAAGATATTGACAATTTTTCAATTTTGGTATAATATATAATATGTATATGGGCAGTGAAGGGACTGACTGCGTTGCATCTATTTCAGAGAGGAAGCGGACGGTGGGAGCTTTCAGACAGCGGCAGGTGCTAACCCTGAGCCACTGCGGGAAACCGCGGCGTATTGTATTTCTGCGTTAAAGAAATAAGAGGAGGACTCCGTGAGTCCTTGAATATGGGTGGTACCACGAGAGCCTTCGTCCCATTTACGGTGACGGGCTTTTTTTGTTACACTTATAATTTGAATTTTTATCAAAAAGGAGATAAATGTTTATGCAGTGGACAGGGTTAAATGACCTTCGTGAAAAGTATCTCTCGTTCTTCGAGAGCAAGGATCACACAAGAATGGCGAGCGCATCGCTCGTTCCGCAGGGGGATAAGAGTCTCCTCCTCATCAATTCGGGAATGGCTCCTCTCAAGAAGTTTTTCCTCGGACAGGCTGTGCCTCCGAATAAGAGAGTAACAACATGCCAGAAGTGCATAAGAACTCCCGACATCGAGAGCGTCGGAAAGACCGCTCGCCACGGTACATATTTTGAAATGCTCGGCAACTTCTCGTTCGGCGATTATTTCAAGCCGCAGGCTATTGAGTGGGCTTGGGAATTTCTTACAAAGGTTCTCGAAATTCCGGCAGACAGACTCTGGATAACTATTTTTGAGAGCGATGACGAGGCAGAGAAGCTTTGGGAAAACAATATCGGGATCCCGCACGACAGGATCATCCGTCTCGGAAAGAAGGACAACTTCTGGGAGCACGGTTCAGGTCCTTGCGGTCCTTGCAGTGAGATCCACTTCGACCGAGTAGGCGGCGGCAGACAGCTCGACCGCGAGGAATTTGAGGCTGAGGGCGAGGTCGATAATATCATCGAGATCTGGAATCTCGTATTCAGCCAGTTCGACAGTGACGGAAACGGCAACTACGCTGAAATGAAGAGCAAGAATATTGATACCGGTATGGGTCTCGAGCGTCTTGCCTGCGTAATGCAGAACGTTGACAACATTTTCGAGGTCGATACTGTCCAGAATATCATGAAGCATATTTCTGACATTTCCGGTGTTGAGTACAAGACAAATGCTAAGACCGATGTTTCGCTTCGCGTTATCACCGACCACATCAGAAGCACAACATTCATGGTAGGTGACGGAATAATGCCATCAAACGAAGGAAGAGGCTACGTTCTTCGCCGCCTCCTCAGAAGAGCTGCACGTCACGGCAGACTCCTCGGCATTACAAGACCGTTCCTCTGCGAGGTTTGTGAGACGGTTATCAGAGAGAACGAGTCGGCATATCCCGA
>DHYN01000070.1:36400-36725 GCA_002414125.1 Ruminococcus sp. UBA5129
CTTCTCAGCCAGTTCATAGATAAGCTTAATGATGAGGGCGGAAAGACCCTTTCAGGTGAGGATGCTTTTAAGCTTTCGGATACATACGGCTTCCCGATCGACCTTACTATTGAGATCTGCGAGGAAAAGGGTATCGGTGTTGATACGGAAAGCTTCGCTGCACTCGTTAAGAAGNNCTTCTTAACGAGTGCAGCGAAGAACGAGTCGGCATATCCCGAGCTTCCAGAGAAACGCGACTACATTAAGAAGATAATCTCCGTTGAAGAGGAGGCTTTCGCAAAGACGGTCGATAAGGGATCGGAGCTTCTCAGCCAGTTCATAGATA
>DHYN01000070.1:36835-50331 GCA_002414125.1 Ruminococcus sp. UBA5129
CTTCGCTGCACTCGTTAAGAAGCAGCGTGAAACAGCACGTGCAGACCACCTCGCCAAGGCGGGCTCGTCATGGGCAGATAACAGCATCAGAGTTGATGCTCCAAAGACAGTATTCACAGGCTATACAGATTTCGAGGATGCCGATGCAGAGATCCTCGCTATTTACAGGAACGGTGAAGAGGTACAGAGCGCTTGTGAGGGCGAGGACGTTGTCATCGTTCTTGACAAGACCCCGTTTTACGCTGAGAGCGGCGGTCAGGTAGGCGATACCGGTTCGCTTATCTTCGGTGAGAATATCGCTTCCGTAGCAGATACAATGAAATCAGAGGGACATTTCCTCCACATAGCATCAGTCGAGCAGGGAAGTCTCTCAAAGGGCGACAAGGTGCTCGCTCAGATAGATAAGGCGCGCCGACTTGCCGTCATGAGGAATCACACTACAGCACATCTTCTCCAGCACGCACTCAGACAGGTGCTCGGCGATCATGTTCATCAGGCAGGTCAGCTCGTCAACGAGAAAAATTGTCGTTTCGATTTTAACAGCTTTGCAGCTATGACAGATGAAGAGATCGCTAAGGTAGAGGAAATCGTAAATAACGAGATCATGAACGCATTCCCCGTAACAATGGAGGAAATGCCGATCGAGGAGGCACGAAAGCTCGGTGCAATGGCTCTGTTCGGCGAGAAGTACGGCGATACAGTAAGAGTAGTTACAGCAAATGAATCAATTGAGTTCTGCGGCGGTACTCATGTATCAAATACATCGCAGATCGGACTTTTTAAGATCGTTTCGGAGAGCTCTGTAGCAGCCGGTGTCAGAAGAATAGAAGCTGTTACAGGTCTCGGTGTTATCGAGCTTCTCAATGAGTTCAAGAGTGTTATTGCCCAGTCGGCAAAGGCACTCAAGCTCGCAAACTTAACAGAGCTTCCCGAGAAATGCGCATCCGTATTCGCAGAGTCGAAAGAGAAGGATAAGCAGCTCGAGAGCCTCAACCAGCAGATCGCAAATGCAAAGCTCGCATCTATCCTTGAAAACGCTGAGGAGATCGGCGGTGTTAAGGTAGTTGCATCTAAGCTCGAAAATACAACTCCCGACATACTCAGAAAGCTCGGCGACAGCATCAAAGACAAGAATGAGGCAGCCGTTGCACTCTTTGCAGGCGTCAGCGGCGAAAAGGGAACATTCTACTGTGTATGCACTCCCGAGGCAGTTAAGAAGGGTGCAAACGCAGGTAAGATCGTTAAGGAAACAGCAGCGCTCACAGGCGGAAAGGGCGGCGGAAAGCCTGATTCAGCTATGGCAGGCGCAGGAAATATCGCTGATATGGACAAGGCTGTCGCAGCTTTCAGCGGCATCGTAAAAGGATTTATTGCATAAGGAGGAATAATAATGGACTGTTTATTCTGCAAGATCGTTGACGGAGAGATCCCGAGCACAAAGGTGTATGAGGACGAGTATGTTTATTGCTTCAAGGACATCGCGCCTATCGCACCTATCCACTATCTCATCATACCAAAGGTACACATCACAAGCGCGGCCGATATTACCGCGGATAACTCCTCTATCGTTGCGCACATCTTTGAGGCTGCTGCAAAGATAGCAAAGGCTGAGGGCATCGAAAACGGTTTCAGGATCATAAATAACTGCGGAGACGATGCCGGTCAGACCGTTAAGCACCTCCATTTTCACCTCCTTGCAGGTGTAAAAATGGGTTGGGGTCCCGAGTCTATCGGAAAGACTGAGTGAGGTGAGCATAATGGCAACGTATGAACTCAAGATAGCAGGTCTTACAAGGCAGCTTCAGCGCTGTCCGCTCAACGAAAAGCTTGATATTGCGGCATTTGTAATGTTTTCGGACGTTGAACTTACTGTTGCCTGTGCTGAGCAGCTTCTGGCAAAGTGTCCCGATTTTGACGTGATCCTTACTGCCGAGTCAAAGGGGATACCGCTCGCATACGAAATGGCGCGTCAGAGCGGCAAGATGTATGTCGTTGCAAGAAAGTCTGTCAAGCTCTACATGACAGATCCTATTTCTGTTGATGTAAAGTCGATCACTACATCGAATGTTCAGACTCTTCACCTTTCAAAGGAGAAAGCTGAAATGATAAAGGGCAAGCGTGTACTCATCGTTGATGACGTCATAAGCACGGGCGAGTCGCTGATCGCGCTTGAGAAGCTTTGCGATGCAGCAGAGGGAAAAATTGCTGCAAAGGCAGCAGTCCTTGCAGAGGGTGATGCAGCAGACAGGACCGACATACTCTATCTCGAAAAGCTTCCGCTTTTTTTCAAGTGAGATAATTTCATAAATATATGAAGCGAAAAATGATTGGTGCGGCAGCAGCATATATGTCGGGATTGTTTTTCGCTTCCTTTTTTACGGAGGGAAGCGATTTTCTGCTGCTTGCAGGGTCGATTCCCCTGTTTTGTATCGTCGGAAGATATTTCCTTAAGCTGACATCAGGTACAGTGCTGACGATTGCAATTGCCTTTTCTGCGGCATTCACGGCGTTTCAGCTCCATACTCATCTCTATTGTGAGAGCGTGACCGAATTTGCAGGTCAGACCTGTTCTTATTCGGGTGAGATAATTGATTTCAAGGAGCATGACAGCGGATATGCAACGTATACTCTCAGCGGAACGATAAACGGGACTCAACGTGCAAAGCTGTCGCTCTTTGCCGAGTCAAGGTCGGCGAATATCGGAGATACTGTCGTGCTTGAGAGCGTTGTTCCGGAGCTTCATGGAAGTGATTATCTTTTTGACGGACAGACCTATTATAAGTCGAAGAACATCTTTCTGACCGCTGCAAATTGCGATATATCGGAGATAAGGCACAACGGTACTCACAAACTGCGCAACCGTCTCGTCGACTTTCGCGAACGAATGATATGCGGTTTTTACAGTGAGACTGACCCCGAAACGGGAGCGTTTCTTACGGGAATGGTATTTGGCGATAATTCCGATATGGAGGATTCAGATAAGACACTTCTCTACCGGTGCGGCATCGGTCATGTAATGGCGGTTTCGGGTCTGCACATATCTCTTATCGTAATATTGATAATGACGATAATGCGTGGTCTCGGCGCAGGAAAGTATTTATCGTTTGCTGTTATGGACGTATTTCTTGTGCTTATGATAATACTTGTGGAATCTCCGATAACAGCAGTCAGAGCGGCAATAATGCTCAACATCATGTATTCCGCGCGGCTTTTCCTGCGGCAGAACGATCCGCTCAATTCGCTGTCTGTTGCAGTGCTTGTGATATGCATCATGAATCCGTATGTTATCTATGATGCAGGATTCATACTGTCGATAAGCGGCACATTTGGTATTGCGGTTTTCGGTCCGTATATGACGAAAAATCTGAGCGAATATACTTTTATCAAGAGGATATTCAAGAATTTTCTGATAATGATATTCGTCTCAATGTGTCTGATGCCCGTGAATCTGTATTACTTCGATGAGGTGTCGCTGATCTCGCCGATCACAAATATTTTTGTAGTGGTATTCTGTATCGCGGCGATGATCGCAGGACTCCTTTATGTGTTCACATTCGGGCATTTTCCGCTTATAATTCTTGCAAAGCCATGCACTGAGGTCGTAAGAGCGGTAAGTGGGTTCCTCGGCAGGATACGCGGGATAAAGCTTTCTGCGATAAATGAAAAGCTTGCCGTATTCGCTGCCATTTGTGCTTTCGCTGTCATTGCAGTCTATGCGCTGATGCGAAGAAGAAAGAACGTTGCGTTCGCACTTGCGGCAGTCACTGTGATTTTTTTCACGGCTTCGGCATTATACACTCACTCTCGTCTGGAACGCTTCACGGTTTCGGTACTTGGAAAAGGCTCAGACTGTGCAGTAGTTATTCACGACAGCGGAAGTGTGATCGTATGCGATATGAGCGGAGATCATCGTACTCCTAAATATGTGCGGAGGTATCTGACTCAGATAGGTGCTGACAGCGTTGATACGCTTATCGTTACACAGAAGCAGGCGTCTCAGACGGTCGCGTATGAATATGTGCTTGACCTGTTTGACATAAAGAGGACACTGACCGATGAAGCGATACCCACGGTCAGCGCCGAGTCCTCGAACGGTGATGCGATAGTTGTCGAAGCTCCTGATTTCAGGGCAGAATATTCCGAGGGGATACTTCAAATTTCGTGCGGCGAATTCACGATCAGGATCATGCCGTCAAAGCTTTTCATCGGATCTGAGGCAGATGTTACTGTGCTTTACGGCTATAGCTCCACGGCACATGCCGATCCAGTTAACGATACGGTAATAAGCCTGAGCAAAACATACGGCGGCATAAATAATTTTGAGATCATACCGTCTAAAGACGGCGGAGAATTTGAAATAAGGAGGCTCTAAAATGGCTCAGACAGACCCGAGGTCATTGAAGGCACAGTTGAAAAAGGGTGAGCTTGCCAATTTCTATTACCTTTACGGAACGGACATTGCGGCTGTAGAGGAGCTTACCTCGGCTATTATAAAGAGAGCAGTCGGTGACAACGCTGAGTTTGCGCTGACGAAGCTTGAGGGCGGTTCGCTGAATGTTTCGGATTTTCGTGATATGACCGAGATGATGCCGATGATGTCGGAGTACAACTGCATTCTCGTAAACGACTACAACTGTGATACTCAGCGTGAGGAGGTTACGAAAACGCTGCTTTCCGTTTTGAAGGAGATACCGTCTGCAACGGTGGTAATCTTCAACGTGACAGGATTTGATGTCAAGGCAGGCAAGAAAAAATTCGATGCAAAGAACAAGAACAAAAAGCTTGCAGACCTTGCAGCAAAGATCGGTATTGCGTGTGAAGCACTTCCTAAAACGGCTCATGACATGGTTAAGGATATATGTGCGAGGGTCTCAGTGCGCGGAGGACTTATCAGCGCTCCTGCGGCACAGCTTCTTGCGGAGCGATGCCTCTGCGATACTATCATGATAGCGAACGAGATCGACAAGCTGTGTGCCTATGCAGGCAGCAGCGAGATAACCGTAGATACGATCGAGCTGCTTGTCGCAAAGCAGAGTGATGTCACGATATTCAACCTCTCAGATGCCGTAGCCGCTTTCAACAGGAAGGCTGCATTCGATGCGCTCAATGAGCTTTTTGCGCGAAACGAAAATCCGAACAGTATTCTCAAAAGCATTTCCGATTCATTTGTCGATATGTACCGTGCGGCAGCAGCTAAGAAGTGCGGCAGGACAATAAATGATGTGATGCGTGATTTTGACTACAAATGGGAATTTAAGGTGAAAAATGCATTCAGGAATACCTCTCGCATGTCGATGAAGCGGATTCGTGAGTGTATGGCTATCCTCCGAGATACGGCTGTGAAGCTCAATTCCACCCCGATCGACAAGAGGGTTCTCATAGAAGAAGCTATAACCGAAATGCTCATGCTGAAAAATTGATGGAGATCCATATGATAAAAATAAATGAGGCGATCATCGTTGAGGGAAAGTATGACAAGATCAAGCTATCCTCAATGGTCGATGCAGTTATAATCATCACAAACGGCTTCGGCATTTTTAAGGACAGGGAAAAGCTGGAGCTCATACGCTATTATGCTGAAAAAACGGGCATAATAATCCTCACCGATTCCGACAGCGCAGGTCTGAAGATAAGAAATTACATCAAGGGAGCGGTAAAGACGGGCAGCATCCGCAACATCTTCATACCTGATATTTTCGGCAAGGAAAAGCGAAAGGAAAAGCCCTCCGCAGAGGGAAAGCTGGGGGTCGAGGGGATCAGTGTGAAGCTTCTTGAGGAAGCTTTTGCCAAGGCAGGGGTCATTTCATCAAATGAGGAGCGTCCGCGCGATATTACGAATCTTACGCTGTATGAGCTTGGACTAAGCGGCGGACGATCAAGCCGTGATTTAAGGCTTCGTCTGCAAAGAAGTCTTGGTCTGCCTCAGCTCATGTCGGCGAGTGCGCTTATAGAGGTGCTCAACACGATGATGAGCGCAGATGAGCTTGCCGAACGGACAGCAAAAATAAAGGAGGCGGCAAATGGAATTTAGCAGCTTGCTTTTCATTTACGCATTTTTTCCGATAGCGCTTTTGCTCTATCAATTCATCCCAAAGGCTCACAGGAACAGCTTTCTGCTGCTTGAAAGCACGGTGTTCTGCGGTCTGATCGGAGCAGGCTATCTTCTGTTCACAACCTTGATCGTACTGATGAACTACATTTTCGGAATACTTACTGCAAATGTGAGGAATAAGCCTTGCAGGCGAATAACGGCGGCAGCTTTTATTGCAGCAAATGCTGCGGCAGCGATTATTTTCACGAACGGTATGCATGTAAGTGACCTGCTCCGTTCCGTGTTAAGACCTGTAGGCGTGTGCTTTATGACGCTTGGTGCGATAGGTTATATTTACGATGTCTGCGAAAAAAAGGTCGCTGCCGAGAAGAATATCATGAATCTTGCACTCTATTTCATGCTGTTCACGAAGCTCCCTATGGGACCGCTTATAGGCTATGGAAGCTTTTCGAGACAGCTTATTGGGCGCTGCAGCAGCATAGAGCGGATCGGTGAGGGCATTGAGCTTTTCATCATCGGACTCGCCAAAAAGGTCATATTTGCCGACAGCATATATCCGTTGTTTTTTGCGGTAAATACGCTTGATGTAAAGCAGATCTCGGCACTGTCGGCATGGCTCGGTTCGACAGGCTATGTGCTCTGCTTGTATTTCACTCTTTCGGGATATTCGGATATGGGTGCTGGACTTTCACGCTGCTTCGGGTTTACGCTCCCTCGCAGCTTCAGATACCCATGTGTCAGCATCGGTATGAATAGCTTCTGCCGAAGCTGGCATATTCCGGTAGTGCGCCGTTTCGAGGAGATGATAGCTTCACCGCTGCATAGATCGCGTGCTTCAAATGCAGTAAAGAATGCCGCGTTTATAGCATGCTGGGGGATCATCGGTCTTTGGTACAGCTTTCGTGCATCGCTCTTTGTGTGGGGGATTATTATCGGAACGTCCGCCGTTATCGAGCGTTATCTCGTTGACAGAAAGGCGCTCAAGGCAACATCACTCATTTATACATCGGTGATAATTATAGTTTCCGCGGTGTTTTTCTTTGGAGGAACCATGTCGTATTCGCTTCACTATCTGTTTGCGATGATCGGCGGAAACAACAATATCGCTGACGGAGTATCATTCTATCTGCTCAAGTCTTATGCGCTCGTTCTGCTCATCAGTATCTATGCATCGACAGACCTGTTCAGAAATCTGATCCTCCGTTCAAAGAAAAGGACATTTAAGAATATAGCGGACGCTGTTTCGCCGATAATCATGACAGCGATCCTTATGATATGCACTGCACTCATTTCAAGCAGTGGAAGCTCCGGTTCGATGCTCGGTATTTTATAGGAGATGAACATGAAAAGATTCAAAACGACTGCACTGACCGTGATGTTTCTTGTACTCACGCTGACAGTGCTTGTAATAACGCTGTTCAGAGAAAAGGGCAGTATATCCTATCAGGAGAACCGAGTCCTTGCAGGCAGACCGTCATTCAGTGTCGAAGCGGCTGTAAACGGCGACATTACCCGTGACTTCGGCAGCTATATCACCGACCATTTTGCTGGGAGAAGCTACTTGCTGAAATTGAAAGGTGTTATTGAAATAAATGTCGGTGAACGAATGATAAATGGAGTCTATATCAGCTCCGACAGACTTCTCAGCGCTAATAATCTGAAAAACGTTTCAACAGAGGGATTTACCGAGGCAGTAAATACGTTTTCCGACAATTATGAGGGGACTGTCTATTTTACAGCGTTGCCGACATCGACAGGCGTTTACGGAGAAATGCTCCCCGAATATCTTAACACGGGAGCAGAAAAGCAGCGTATCGACTCGCTATACGGTGATCTTGGCGATAAAGTCCGCAGGATAGATGCCTACAGTATCCTAAAGATGCTGAACGACAACTACATTTTTTATCGTAACGATACAAAATGGACGAGCTACGGCGCATACTGCGTCTACAGAACGGTTATCCAGAAGCTCGGATTTTCGCCGATAGCCTATGACCGTTTTACGATAGAGCATGTAACGGGAGATTTCCGCGGAAATCTGTACAACCGCTCACAGTATACGGGCATCAAGGCGGACATGCTTGATATTTACGAATATCGTCGCGGTACTGAGATCGTATCCTGCAAATCATACGACAACAGTGGAGCTGCGCATGATGCGAAGCTTTATGATAAGAGCTTCATCGGCACAAATGACATGTATCGGCTTTACCTCGGCGAGAAAACGCTCATGCTTCGCATAAATACGGGACTCAACAACGATAAGAAGCTGCTTGTGATAAAGGATGATTACGCAAACTGCTTTGTACCGTTTCTCACGCAGCATTACAGTGAGATATGTGTTATCTCGCCCGATATGCTCACATCCGATCTCAGTAAGCTCCTCAATGTAAATGAATATGAGCAGACATTGTTCCTTTTCGGTATAGAGAATATCTCAGACGAGCTGAATATGCAGCTTCTCAACAGATAATTGAAAAGCAGTCCGTAATGGACTGCTTTTGTCATAGCTTTTTTATCCGAAGAGAGATCTCGCTGATCGTGCGATTGTGAGCGAGGGCAATCTGCGCCATGTTCATACCGTTTGAGATCTCCTTTCGGAGCTGTTCGTCCTCCTCGTGAGTCCACGGAGCTGCAATATTCTGCTGAGCCGCAAAGGACTTGTATGTTTTAAGATCATTTTCGAGGAATGATTCTGCATTTTCGGGAGCAGCCTGTGCGGCAGGATCTTTTTCTATGTAGCTGCGGATCGCATTACAGAATGTATCCGAGTATTTTTCCGCCTTGTGAGTTCCGACGCCCGAAACATCGAGGAAGCTGTCGTAGTCGGTGGGAAGCTTCCTGCACATATCCTTGAGCGTTGCATCCGTGAATACAACGAATGCGGGCATCTGCTCTCTGTCGGCGATCTCGCGGCGGAGCTTTTTGAGTATCGAAAAAATCGGACTGTTTGCGAAGAAATCCTCCTCTTTTTTCTTTTTGGACTTAGGCTCTTTTTCAATCGGAAGCTTCATCTCAAGCTTTTTGCGGTCACGGAGTATCTCGGCAGAGCGTGCGTTTAGCATGACCGTCTCGAATTTATCGTCCGAAACGCTCAGATACCCTTCTCGTATGAGGTGATCGAGAATAGTGCGTATACGTGAAAGGCTTGAATCAGACATTATGTTATACGTTGAAAGCTTGTCGAATCCGAGCTGAAGCAGGCGTTTGTCACGGCTGCCTTTCAGGATGTCGGCAACCATTTTTCTTCCGTAGTAAACGCCGCGCTGATGTATGCGGTATACGCATGAAACGATCTTCTGTGCATCGACGGTAATGTCAACTGTCTCGAATCCGCTCAGACAGTTTGAGCAGTTTCCGCAGTAATTTATAGAAGGGTCGCCGAAATATTTTAGTATGAATTCGCGCAGACAGCCTGTAGTTGTGCAGTATATAGTCATATCCTTGAGGCGGAGCTCGTCCTGACGCATTATCTCATCAGCTTGTTCGTCAGTCAGATCTATGTTGAGATCGCGACTGTTTTCGATCAGAAAACGGTTGGTACGGATGTCCTGCGGACTGTACAGAAGAATGCAGTCGGCAGGTTCACCGTCGCGTCCTGCACGACCGGCTTCCTGATAATAGCTCTCGAGATTTTTAGGCATGTTGTAGTGTATAACGAAGGAGACATTTGATTTGTCGATCCCCATTCCGAAGGCATTTGTTGCGACCATGACCTGCCTGCGGTCGAAGAGAAAGTCGTCCTGATTGGCATGGCGCTCCTCATCGCTGAGACCTGCATGATAGCGTGTCGCACTGAATCCGTCACGGCAAAGCTTTTCGCAGACCTCCTCAACATTTTTGCGCGAGATACAGTAAATTATTCCGCATTTATTCTTGCGTCTGCGGAGCTGATCTATCAGCTCCTCGTACTTGTTTTTCGGATGAACGACGCCGAAATACAGATTGGTGCGGTCAAATCCCGTAGTGATAAGAAAAGGGTCGTTCATTTGGAGAATATCAATAATATCGTCACGCACCTTTGGCGTAGCTGTTGCAGTGAAAGCGGAGATGATCGGTCGATAGGACAGTCGGTTTATGAAATCGACTATCTTTCGGTAATCGGGACGGAAATCCTGTCCCCATTGGGATATGCAGTGCGCCTCGTCAACTGTTATCATTGCGATCTTCATTTTGTTTGCGAATGAAATAAAGCCCTCGGAGGAAAGTCTTTCCGGTGCGGCGTAGATTATCTTGTACATCCCGTCATAAGCACGGCGCATTACCTCGGCATACTGAGCGGAGGTGAGCGAGCTGTTGATGTAGGCAGCTCTTATTCCGGACTGCACAAGTGAATTGACCTGATCCTTCATGAGAGATATAAGCGGAGATATAACGAGCGTTATGCCGTCCGTCAGCATTGCGGGAACTTGATAGCAGATGGATTTTCCAGCACCTGTTGGCATTATGCCGAGCGCATCGCGTCCCGACAGGATGCTGTCTATCAGCTCAGCCTGACCGCTGCGAAATTGCGAGTGACCGAAATATTCTCTTAAAACAGAATGCTTGTCCACATAATCACCTCATAAATAATGATGCACCCGAAGAGGGTACTGTCAATACTGATTATATCACATAGATCTATTTTTTGCAAGCCGAAAAATTTTTTCCGAAAAATGCACGAAAACGGCTTCCTCGATTGTTTATTAAGTGAAAGGGGGAATACAACATGAATATTACAGCTTCAAATATCGCTCTGTACGCCTTCGAGCATTTCGGCGACACTGTTCTGAGAGCCGCATTCAGCAGAACGGGAAACATGGCTGAAGCGGAGGATATTACACAGGATGTTTTTTTGAAGCTCCACGAGCATCCCGTGTCATTCAGAAACGATGAGCATATCAAGGCATGGCTGCTAAGATCGGCGATCAACAGATGCATCAATTATCACAAAAGCATTCGTGTAAAGGGACATATTGACATAGCTGATATGAGCGAGGAGAGATTTGCGATACCGTTTACCGAGTCGGAGAGTGAACTGCTTTCGGAGGTCAGGGAACTTCCCGGGAAATATTCTTCAGTAATATATCTCTACTATTATGAGGGGTACTCGATCAGAGAGATAGCTGAAATACTTGAGAAGAACGAAAACACGGTCAGCTCTTTGCTTCGGAGGGCGAGAAAAATGATGAAAACTAAACTTGAAAGGGAGGATAATTATGACGAACAAGGATTTCAAAAACGGGCTTGACAAGATAAAGTGTTCGGGTGAATTCAGAAAAAAGATGAACGACAAGCTTTCCGCGCCGATAAATGAGGTGCACGAATATGCCAACATTGTAAACGGTGTAGACAGGGTAGAGAAAAAGCCGTTCAGAGGGATCGCGATCGGTACTGCCGCATGTATTGCAGTCGGAGCAGGAGTGTTCGGTTTCTACAAGCTTGCAAATAAACCCGATATGCCCAATGATCCGCTTTTCAGTGTTGCGGAGACCTCTCCTGCGGAAGAAGCGACCGCAGCTTCCACCAAGAAGCCTTCCGATGAAATAACCGTGGGGAAGGATGAAGTCGGTACGACAGAAGATTTAATGAAGCAGATCAATTCAGCGATAGATAACGCATACAGCGCATTTCAAGATCCTGAGAATCGTAATGGCAAGCTATGGTTTATAGAGGGCGGCGGACAATTTGATTCCCTTTATGATGTGGAAATTTCCGAAGAGGAGTTCGTGTCTGTTCTTGATACGCTCAGAACCTTATCATATGAGCCGTTCAATATTGATGACAGTTCGGATCCATTGGAGCTCAGCAGGAACGCCTATTCCTCCGGAGCAGTAACGATCCGCAAGGACTATATTATGTTTGCAGAATCATATGACAACCCTTCTCCGCTTGGAAGCGGCTGCTATTTTAGACCCTCGGGCGAGGAGAGCTGTGAAAAATACGCCGAGTTATACAATACGCTCGAAAAGGCAAGATATGACGATGTATTTACGATCGTCTCCGATATAAACATAGGCGAATATGCCGATCTGAAGTATGATTTTTTCCAGAAGTGGAGGTATTCCGAAGATACTGAAAATGCAGGCTATCCAGATATTTATTATAAAGGTACGGGCAGGCTGCGGTTCGATGCTTTCAGCCATGAGAACTATGCGTCTGTATCGGGTCAGAAGATATTTTATTCATACGACAAGGAAAACGGCGGCTACAATTTTGACAGTATTCACGACTCGGTGGGATTTGATATGGAGATAGTCAACGACGGTTACGGAAAGTCGTTGGCAAGAGAGATACAGCACGGTGCTTTCCACCCTGTAGATATTGATCTGCCGTATAGTGAGAGCAGTACGAACGGAGATATTATCCGTGAATTTGTAGATCAGTGGTATGAAAATCCCGATCAGAAACGTGAATTCGCCTGCAATTTTGACGAGCTTCCGTATTTCATCAATACGTTCCTCCGCGCAAGCTTTGACGAAAAGTCGGTCAAGGATCACATGATCGTTACTATTGATGATGAAACGATAACCTATTTGATATACTCTGAGCCTCTCGTTAGCAGCAAGAGTCCAGAGTGGTCATTGAGCTTTTCAATAGATCGTGACGGAATACTCCGCGACTACACAAGAACTGAGAACGGTACGGTCGCTGCGCAGTATCATGTTACCGAGTCTGTTCCATTTGATTATGACGCAGGGGTAGAGTATACCGAGACAATGTTTAACATGATAGAAACATACAGAGAACCATGCAAATCATGATAAATAGATATTTGTATGAAAACAAAAGAAATTAATCATATGCATGAGCGTTTTTGGTGATCCTGCCAATTCGGCCGTGCGAAAATAAACTGAGGCAGCACCGCACAAAGACTGTNNTTGAGTGAGATGACGTGCAGTCATATTTACGAAGTTTACAATCGGAGGAATATTTTGTGAAAAAGAAGATAGCGTTTTTAACGGGAATTGTGTGCATACTTAGCCTGACAGCGTGTGGAGACATTAGTTCTTCTAAAAATACAGTACGCAAATGTGATACTATTTCAGCAGGAAAACATCATACAGTAAGCTTGAAATCAGACGGTACTGTTGTGGCTGCTACTTATCATAACTGTGGACAAGACGATGTTTCTGACTGGACAGATATTGTTGCCGTTTCGGCAGGAACTTTTCATACAGTAGGCTTGAAACCTGACGGTACTGTTGTGTCTACTGCCATTGTTGCCGAGCAGAACGATTGGGGACAGTGCGATGTTTCCGATTGGACAAATATCCGTGTACCTTTGGAATCTCGCTGAAGATTCCAAAAATATTGGATAAAAAGCAAATGCTGTCGTTAAGTGACACACTCCAAGATAAGAGCATTTGCATTTATTATGAATTATCAAGACATTATCGAAAGCGTTGTTTTTGGATTATTCACCAAGACATTAATTCTTTGCCGTCCCTCCAAAATGCCCTTT
>DHYN01000070.1:50434-51601 GCA_002414125.1 Ruminococcus sp. UBA5129
ACTTTTGCCTGTGCGGAATATTTTGTGGCTCGGTAACGCAACATATATGGACTTTCGCTTTTTAACCGCAGAGTCTCCCGATACCGCATCGATATTGCATACATAAAAGAAAATGCTGTTGCGGTAGAGCGATGTGTTCAGTCAGCCTTACTATAATCCTTGAAGCTTATGTTCAGATCGACTTCGCCGCTGATGCCGGGAACAGTACCCTTGCAGGAATACTGCCACATGTCGATGTCGTAATAATAGGACGGTCCCTCATCGTTGTACTCGGCGAGCCAGAAATCGTAGTCCTGAAGTCTCGGTAGATCGAGCTTGAACAGGGTAGTGCGCTTATTCTGGTAGATCATCGGCGTGTAGCCTGCACTCTTGATACGCTCGCAGAACGCAATGCACGAGTCGGTGAGCGTTTCAACAGGAACGTTGTCGGTGCGTGCCTTGTCATCGTAGATTATCTCCCAGTCGAAAACAACGGGATATGTAATGTCAAAGGGTTTGATAGCATCGAGTATCGCATCGGCTTCCTCGATCGCCTCATCGGTGGAGACCGCCTGCGAGAAGAAATATACACCCGTCTTGATACCTGCCTCTGATGCACCGCTGAGGTTCTTTGCGAAGCTGTCATCAAGCTTAATTTCGCCGCCGCCGTAGCTTCGGTAGCCGACTCTCACCATTGCAAACTCGATCCCTGCGGACTTGACCTGCTGCCAGTCAATATCTCCTTGATGCGTGGAGACGTCGATGCCTGCGATAGACGAGACAGAATTATTTTCGGTATAGAAGATGTAGCCGTTACGGCTGACGATCGAATTTCTGTCCTTGGAAAATTCAGGGACGCTCTCATATACAGGGAGATATATTTCGCCGTAGGTATCGTCGGAGAGCAGTATTTTTTTGCCGACAAACTGACTGAACGTCTCTTCTTTCTCTATGATCGGTCGTTTGCGTATCTCAGGGTCGCCATTGTCACCGACACTTGCGTTCGCCGGAACTGTGCGTTCGTCCTTTTTACCCAACATGAGTGATAAAATAAGCGCAAGTATCAGAATGAAGATAATCGCTGTCTGCGCAAAAATAATCGTTCTGAACACCTTGAGCTTTGAGGATTTAGATGCCATTTGAAGCCTCCTATTTTTCGTTTTGTTTTTAGGCAGCACCGCACGATCT
>DHYN01000070.1:51665-51845 GCA_002414125.1 Ruminococcus sp. UBA5129
AGCCGACTGACCCGTGATTTTTTCTGCTTGTCCCGAGGGCAGGTTCAGTAGTCAGAAAAATTTTTCCAATAAAAATTCACGGATAGCAGGTCGTCTCATCAAACAGGAAAACTTTGGCATCGGTCAGGGTTTTATACCGATTCATTAAATTCCGATATACAAAGTCTATCGGAATTTAGC
>DHYN01000070.1:51888-55148 GCA_002414125.1 Ruminococcus sp. UBA5129
AAAAATCACGGGTCAGTCGGCTATATGTCTATAGGAATTATATGGAGTAGTATTAGAAAATCAACAGAGGTGATCTTATGAACTCATGCACAGCGGCAATGCCCTCTTACACCTATGTGATGAAAGGTGAAAAGCTTCTGAGGTCAAGAGGGATACGCTGCGAAATACGGCGGAATGAGAGAATATCAGAAAGCGGATGCGGCTATTCGCTCCATATTGCCGAGCGGTGTACTGATGCGGCGCGAATTTTGAAGTATTACTCGATACCGTGCAGTATATCATCAAGCGAAGGAGTATGAAATGCTGATAAATTTTGACAATGCGGCAACGACGTATCCAAAGCCGAACTGTGTGAAGGCTGCGGTGAGCCGTGCAATAGAGCGGTACGGAGGAAATGCAGGCAGAGGCGGTCATCCGCTTGCGATGCGTACCTCGGAGGCGGTGTTTGAAGCGCGTGAAAAGACAGCGAAGTTCTTTGGTGCAAGTCCGGAGAATGTCGTGTTCACTCTCAATTGCACTCATGCGCTGAATCTTGCTGTACAAGGGATAATGGCTGACGGCGGTCATCTTATTATAAGCCATATGGAGCATAATTCGGTCGCACGTCCGGCGGTAAAACTGGCGCGTGAGGGTAAAATAAGTCTCTCGATAGCAAATGTCAGCGATGATGACGATGAGACGGTAGAGAATTTCCGCAGGCTGATAAGCTCGAACACTAAGGCGATAGTGTGTACAGCCGCCAGCAACGTAACGGGTCAGATCATGCCGATAAAACGCATCGCAGAGCTTTGCTTCGAGCGCGGTATCTGCTTTATCGTGGACGGCGCTCAAGCGTGCGGCATAATAGATATGAAGCTTACCGACGGTATAAACATCATATGCAGCGCAGGACACAAGGGACTTTACGGCATAACGGGAACGGGTCTGCTCATAACAGACGGTAAATTCCGTCTCAAGCCGCTGATACAAGGCGGTACGGGAAGCACCTCATCGAGCCTTTCACAGCCGGATTTCCTGCCCGACAGTCTCGAAAGCGGCACGCTCAACGTGATGGGAGCGATCTCCGTTAATGCAGGTATCGGTTTCGTAGAGCGGATCGGAATGGAGCGTATCAGATCGCACGAGGAGCGCATATGCCGCCGATTCATCCGCGAGCTTTCCACGGACAAACGCATTACGGTCTATCGCAGTCCTAAAAGCAGTTATGTACCGATAGTTTCATTTAACATCGAGGGAGTCCTTCCCGAAAGAGCCGCCGCGTATCTTGCCGGTCAAGGTTACTGTCTGCGTGCCGGTTATCACTGCGCAGCGCTCGCACATGCACAGCTCGGGACCAAAAACGGAACGATACGCTTTGCACCGTCGGTTTTCAGCCGCGAATCGGATGCGGTGAAGCTTGCATATATAGTTAAAAATATTTAAAAACAAAAAAATGCTCAAAAGCTATTGAAAAAATTCAGATTTGTGGTACAATATAAATAGGTATGCTGAGCGGAAAGCGTTCGGCTTTGCAAAAAGAAATAAGTCTCCCTTTCACAAAAGTGGGAGGGAGTATACATAGAGGAATGTGTAGATTGCGGAATTTCGCAGGAAAGGAAGTGCTATATGCAGCTGCATGATCTTAAGGATTCACTTTTCAGTATCCTTAAAACAATGGAATTTGTCGATTTTATAGATATAGCTCTGCTTGCTTACATAATTTATCTGCTTCTCAAGCTCGTCAGTGAGACGAGAGCAGGTCAGCTTGTCAAGGGTATCATACTTCTCCTTGCTGCCTATATGGTCAGCAAATATGTCGGACTTAAGGTCATTACCCATTTGCTCGCTTCAACGATCGACATCGGTCTCACGGCTATGATCGTTATCTTTCAGCCTGAGCTCAGGCGAGCTCTTGAGAAGTTCGGACGAACAAAGTTTGTCTCGTATTTCGGCTTCGGAGGAGATATGGATACGCTTGAAAAACGCTGGAACCACGCTATCGAGGCTATCTGCGATTCATGCGTTGAGCTGTCGGCAACATGTACGGGCGCATTGATAGTCGTTGAACGTCAGGTGAAGCTCGGTGAGCAGATCGAGACAGGTACGATGATGAACGCGCTTCCGAGCAAGGAGGTTTTCGGCAATATTTTCTACCCGAAAACTCCGCTCCATGACGGCGCAGTCATAATGCGTGACGGAATAATCCTTGCCGCAGCGTGCTTCCTTCCGAAGCCGCAGAAGGAGGAGTCGATCAACAAGAAGCTCGGCTCACGCCACAGAGCTGCTATTGGTATGAGTGAAAATTCGGATTCTGTCGTTATAGTTGTTTCTGAGGAAACAGGACAGATCTCGGTGGCTATGAACGGTGTCCTCACCCGTGATTATACCCGTGAAAAGCTCAAAACTCTCCTCGTGAACGAGCTTATCGCAAATCAGCAGGATATAATTTCGTCAAACAAGAAGCAGGTATCATCGTTCCGTGAAAGGAGGAAGAAGAGATGAGCTTTCTCCGTAAATTAAAACCAAAAAGATTCGGCGGAAATTTTACGCTCCTTATCATATCGGTGGTGATCGCAGTTATTGCGTGGTTCATGGTCTCAATGTCGGTATATCCGTCAATTCCGAAGAGCATTAGCAATATTCGGCTTGACACCGATATTACAGGCTCGATAGCCGCGGAGAATAACCTCAGCCTGATCTCGTGCAATGTCACGAGCGTAAACGTAAAAATACTCGGCAGCCGTACCGAGATAGGAAACATCAATGCGGATAATCTCCATGCGGTGCTTAAAATGGACAATATATCAACTGTCGGTACAAAGAATGTGTCTATTGAAATAGTTTGCAGCAACCCGAATATCGAGTTCGAGGTGGAATCTATCACTCCCGAGAATGCGACTGTTGTGCTCGACCGATACGAGACAAAGATGTTCGATGTTAAGCCTGCTATCCCCAATATCACCTATGCGGAGGGCAAAATCAGAAACGATGACGGATTCGGTTGCAGTCCAGCTCAGATCAGCATAACAGCTCCGTCAGAGCAGCTTGATAGGATCGACACCGTTGAAGCGATCTCGAACAAGAAAATGGAGCTGAATGAAGGGTGCTCGCTCCAGAGCGATGAGATCAAGGTGTATTCAAAGGACGGTACGACTGTTGATAAGGATATGCTGAGATTTGACAACACGAATTTCTCGATCGCTGTACCGCTTCTGACTCAGAAAACCGTGAATCTTACGGTCGGTGTAGCAGGTGCACCATCGAATTTCGACAAGAGCATC
>DHYN01000070.1:55186-55324 GCA_002414125.1 Ruminococcus sp. UBA5129
CAGCTAAGCGAGATCCCCGATGTGCTTGAGGTTGGCAAGATACCTCTGAGCGATCTTGTTCCCGGATTCACCACGTCGTTTAATATCGTACTTGACGACTACATCAATATGTCGAATGTCGAAACCGTAAATGTAAAG
>DHYN01000070.1:55396-59338 GCA_002414125.1 Ruminococcus sp. UBA5129
TTACAAAGAAGGTCGATGTGGATGTTGTAGGTCCTAAGGACATCATTGAGAACATAACCCCCCGCGACATCATTGCGGACATAAACCTGATAAATGCTTCTACTGTCGCATCACAGGGCTCATCGTTCAGTTATGATGTAACGTTCTCGTGCCCGAATTACGACAGTGTATGGGTCGCATCGCAGATAAAGGTCATTCTCTCAAGGTCGGATAAGACAACAGGTACGACAAATAAATCAGATCGCTGAAACTCTTGCCTATAGAAGTTTTAACGCCATAGTTTTTATGATTTCGGATCATAAGAACTATGGCGTTGATTTTTTATTCTTTTAGTATGACCGAATAGGGATTCTGACGAAAAATCTCCTGCAAGCCGTTATGCAAGCAGGAGATTTTGATTTATTCAAATGACAGAGCCGCATTTCCCATATTTTCTTACTTTTATATGCGGAACAACCTGTATTTCCTTATATTTGGCATTCGCGTGACAACCAACCACAAAAAGCCTATTACAAGCCTTATGCCAATGCGTATCGCCAAAAGCTTTTCAGCTCCTGTTTCCTCATAGTCCGTCTTGCCTTGGTCGATCGCAGACGATATCGTTGCGACCGCGCACAAGCCAAAGAATAAGCAGACGATCATGCTGATAAAAATTGAGATGCATACGCCGATCGACCTGTTCCCGTCAGACTTTAGCTGTGGAATTATCACATTTCGCAGCGCATAGAAGCCGATAACGCCCAAAAGAGAGATCAAGAAGGCATCAAGCCCTATGTACTCTGTCCAGAAATCAGAGCTTATCAGCTTATAAACGGCAACAAAGGGAGCTATTATGATTGCGGCGAGCAAAAAGGTGAGTCCCCAGTATCCGGGAGTGTGGCTTTGAGTTGTCTCATAATGTGTTGTCGTATCGGCACGCCACATATGCATTCCCTGATATTGTCCCTGATAGCGCATCTGAGTATCGTGATATGCTGTGACATTGGTTATACGCTTTTTGCCCTCTTCGTCCTGCATATCGGATAGGGTCTCAATAAAGCCCTTTGACTTAGGTCTGCGTGCCTTTCTCGCAAGCCTGTGGTCTATCCAATTGTCAAGGCTCTTTAAAAGCATGGAACAGCCTCCTATTATTTGCCGAGAATCTTGCAGAGGAACATGTGAATGATCGTACCGAGAGAAACGGGAGCAGCAAAAGGAGCCAGAATAAGACATATAAGAGCCATAAATATAAAGAAATAAAGCCCTTTTTCCATTTGCTTCTCTTGATACTGACGTTCGGTCATAACATGTATGACACCCTTATCCATCTCTCTATTCAAACGTTTGCGGAATCTTCCGATCTTAGTCAATATACCGATGCTGAGAACGATACAAATGCCAAGATAGATCAGAAAAGGTTTTGCCAAGAGATTACCGTCTGACACAGTTAATATTTTTGTTAATATCGGCATGTTGACAAGTTCAAGGACAATTATCAAAAGCCACTTGAATATTTTTGAAGTAAAAAACTTTTTAACTCCACTTTGTTGATTGTTTTCACTCATAACATATCACCTTTCTTTTTAAGAAAATTACTCGTTTATTATAGTCGAAAAAAGAAATGAAGTCAATGGTTTTGTCTAAAATAGATGTATAATTCTACATAGCATATAAACACATCTATCAAAATCGACATTGCACTTGTATAATATGTATATAGATGCATATAGTATCAAGGAGGCGATTTTGTGAGTGGAAAAATCATTATTACACTTGACGAATACAGAAAGGTACACAATATATCAAAGTATAAGATCTGCCGAGCCTGCAACTTGCAGCAAACGCAGTTAAACGCATATTGCAATAATAAGCTCGCAAGAGTTGACCTTGATGTACTGACAAGGATATGTGATTTTATGGAGTGTGATTTAACTGATATTCTGAAATATATCCCACCGGAAAAAAACAAAGAACCTTATNNGGTTCTTCTTGTTAGTATTCTCTTTGATCGTAAATTAGGGTGACAAGCTGACTTATTCTTCTGTTTCAGCTTCCTCAGCATCCTTGCTGCCGCCCTTTGTGTAGTTCGGGAGAGGCTTCATGGTCGGGAAGAGAAGCACGTCGCGGATAGACGGGCTGTCGGTCAGAAGCATAACAAGTCTGTCGAGACCGAGTCCGAGACCGCCCGTAGGAGGCATACCGTATTCAAGAGCTGTTACAAAGTCCTCATCGACCTCGGCGTTTGCCCCTGTAGCACGCTTTGCTTCTACCTGCTTTACGAAACGAGCTTTCTGGTCTACGGGATCGTTAAGCTCGGAGAAGGCGTTACCCATTTCACGGCAGTAGATGAAATACTCGAATCGTTCCGTGAATGCAGGGTCGCTTGGCTTTCTCTTTGCGAGAGGAGAATTCTCAACAGGGTAATCGTAGATGATAGTCGGCTGAATGAGCTTGTCCTCGACAAAAGCATCGAAGAATGCGATGAGTACATGACCCTTTGTAGCGGAGTCGCCCTCTTCGACCTCGACGCCCTTTTCCTTAGCGCAGGCACGAGCAGCTTCATCGTCAGCCCAGTCGTTGTAGTCAACGCCGGCGTACTTCTTTACAGCCTCGACCATTGTGAGACGCTCCCACGGTTTTCCAAGGTTTATCTCGACACCCTGATATGTGATGACATCGCTACCGCAGATCTTCTGAGCGAGCATACGGTACATATTTTCGATAAGATCCATCATGCCGATGTAATCCGTATAAGCCTGATACATCTCAATAGAAGTGAACTCGGGGTTATGTGAAGCATCCATACCCTCGTTTCTGAAGATACGTCCGACCTCGTAAACGCGGTCGAATCCGCCAACTATGAGTCTCTTAAGGTAGAGCTCTGTCTCGATACGGAGGTACATATCCATATCGAGAGTGTTGTGGTGAGTTACAAACGGTCTTGCAGCCGCGCCGATCTCGAGAGTGTGGAGAACGGGAGTATCTACTTCAAGGTAGCCGAGTCCGTCAAGGTAGTTTCTGATCTCCTTGAGGATAAGGCTTCTCTTCATAAATGTGTCCTTGACATCGGGATTTACGATGAGGTCAACGTAGCGCTGACGGTATCTTGTATCCTGATCCTTTAATCCGTGCCACTTTTCGGGGAGCGGAAGAAGAGACTTTGAAAGCAGGGTGATCTTGTGTGCGTGGATAGAGATCTCGCCCATTCTTGTTCTGAACACAAAGCCCTCTACACCGACAATATCACCGATGTCCCACTTTTTGAACTCAGCAAATTCCTCCTTGCCGATGTCGTTGGCGCGAACGTAGATCTGGATTCGGTCAGTGTTGTCGCGGACATCAATGAAGTTAGCCTTGCCCATATTTCTCCAGCTCATGATACGTCCGGAGATCTTGTAGGTGACAGCCTGCAAAGCCTCAAGACCCTCCTTGACCTTTTCCTCATCGCCGTTTGCGGCAGCGATAACAGTAGCCTCGTCCTCCTCGTACTTAGCCTTGATGTCAGCAGCCTTTGCGTTGAAATCGAACTTTGTGATCTCATAGGGATTCATTCCGCGAGCCTTAAGATCATCGAGCTTTTCGAGACGGATCTTCTTTAATATGTTTATATCCTGGGCTGACTCTTCAGCCTCGGGAGTAGTGTTAACTTGATTTTCGTTCATTTTAAGACTTCCTTTCGGAGAATTACTTTGAGATCTCAAGAACCTCAAATTTCAGCTCGCCTGCGGGAGCTGATACGATGAAAACATCGCCGACCTTTTTCTTGAGGGCAGCCTTGCCGATAGGCGACTCGTCCGAGAGCTTCCCCTCTCTAACATTGGCGTGGTTTGTACCAACGATCTTGAATGTTTCGATTTTACCTGTGTCGAGACGCTTGATCTTGATTACGGAGCTCATACCGATCTCGTCAACAGAGATAGCGGCATCATCAACGATCTCGGTGAACGAAAATCAAGTTAACAC
>DHYN01000070.1:59357-59681 GCA_002414125.1 Ruminococcus sp. UBA5129
CATCGTACTCAGCGTTCTCAGAGAGGTCTCCGTAGGAACGAGCGACCTTGAGTCGTTCGGCAACCTCTTTACGTTTATTGATTATAAGGTCCTCAAGCTCGTGCTTGAGCTTTTCATAGCCTTCTCTTGACATCTGTTTTTTAGCCATATCAATGCACTCCTTCTTGAAATTAAGTTTGCAAATAGCATTACCTATCATTATAATATATTTCTTGGTAAAAGTCAATACAAAAAGTTGGATTTTCTACGGTAACATATTTAATCAGTGGTACAGCAACGACATTTGCTTTTTTATATAATATCTGGACGTTATCGGGAGGCAGA
>DHYN01000070.1:59686-60679 GCA_002414125.1 Ruminococcus sp. UBA5129
ATACATAAAAGAAAATGCTGTTGCCTTAAAAACTCCAATAAATGTATCGTTATTGAAAAAGTAATTGCTTTCGCCGTACAGATTATTCTCACAAGTCGTTTGTACAAAGCTTATATAAATATATTGATTTTGTTATATTTTATGGTTGGATATTTTTCGTCTTTTTTGGCTTTAAATTACACTTATTATTAGAAAACCTTGCATAGCGAGAAACTGAAGAAAGGAAGAACAATATGGAAAAGAGAAACGAATACCCCAAGGAATACATCATCAAAGTCGGCGACAGCGAATCCGAGGCGGAGCTGATGCTTTTGCTCGAAACGCTTGCAGAAAAGGGAAAAAACGTCCGTATATCGGACTTGTACAGCGATGAACTGCGCGGCTGCGATGTTGAGGACTTTTTAGCGAGGATGAATGGGACATTCTGAGAGTCATCCTGCCATTCTGCGCTTTACATGCTTTGAGACTGCACCGAAAAGCAGCAGCAACATACCGCAAAGCACGAGCAGCCGTGCGTAAAATCGCCTGTCGGCGTGGCTGAGGCTGCTGACTCTGCCTGCCGTTGCGACTACATCCTCGCATGCTGTGAATACTATCCCGTGTTCTGCCGCGAAGCGCTCAGCCGTTGAACCGCGCACACCCGTGATGACTGTATTTGTCCCGAGGAACGCCTCGTGGTCAATACTCTCAACGGACTGCGGAATATATACCGAATCGAGTCGTGTGCAGCCGAAAAATGCGCGCGATCCTATTTCTTTCAGATCGCTCCCGAGAACGATCGTCTCAAGGCTTGTGCAGCCCGAAAAACAGTCATCAGGGACGGCTGTAAGTGTCTCGGGCAGCACGGCGCATGTCAGCGAGGTGCATCCGCTGAACGCTCCCATTCCGATGGAAGTAAGCGACTCGGGCAGAGCTGTCGATTCGAGCGAAATACATCCGAAAAAAGCGTGATGACCGATACGGTTCAGTGTGAGGTGTTTTTATGAAAGTCTC
>DHYN01000070.1:60719-65699 GCA_002414125.1 Ruminococcus sp. UBA5129
CCTCTCGGGGATAGTGACCGAGTCGGAAACGTCTGCAAATCCCGTTATTTCGACTCTGCCGTCGATTGAGGAGCTGATGTATCCCGAGATGTCCTCTGCGGCGGCATCCGACTGCACATATGAAACGAAAAGCACGGTGGAAAAGATCGCCGTTATTAGTTTTGAGACTTTCATAAAAACACCTCCATTGCTACTATAGCGTATCAACCGTGAGAATATGGTCGATTACGGTCACAGGGCGATACGAATTTTGTTTTTATTATTATGATATATATTCAATTCACATAAAATATATATTATAATAATAAAATCGTAATATTTTTATAGTATACTATACACATTCAGTTCGACAGGACGACAAATTGCTGTTATCCTGACGGGAAAGTGGTAAAACTATGCTAAGGAAAATATTTTGTCTGTCGGCGGCTGTTTTAATGGCGGCATCAGCGGCAGGCTGTAACAAAAAATCAAACGGAGACACTTCCAAGTCTGAGTCTCAGACATCGGCTTCGGTGACGGATGCTCCTACGGAAGCTGCTCCGACAGAATCGTCTGTCCCTGCCGGTATCAATCCGCTCACAGGCGAAAAGGGGTTCAGCGAGGCTGCGTGCGGAAAAAGACCCGTTGCGATCATGGTCAACAATCTTAAGGCGGCTCTTCCTCAGTACGGTATCGAAGCGGCCGACATTATTTACGAAGTCCCTGTAGAAGGCGGAATAACGCGTCTCATGGCGGTATATGCGGATTACACCGCAGTTCCTGATGTGTGCTCGGTCAGAAGCTGCCGCTACTATTATCCGCTCATCGCTCTCGGAATGGATGCGATCTACTGCCATTGGGGCGAGGATATGACTATCGCGCTCGAGACTCTGAACAGAACGGGTATCGACCACATTGACGGCGGCTACGAGGAGAAGATGTTCTACCGTGACAGCGACCGTGTCGGAAAGTATGCTACGGAGCATACGGGATACTTAAAGGGTTCTGAGCTTCCTGGGCTTATTGCGGAAAAGGGCTTCCGTACCGACCGCGATGCTATGTATAATGAAACTATGTTTAATTTCACCGATGAACCGTACTCCGACAACGAGCTTGTTGCTTCAAAGGTGACTGTGAACTTCTCGAATGCATATTTCAGCACGTTTGAATATGATGCCGCTGTTGGGGACTATAAAAAATACCATTCGGGAAGTCCGCAGATCGACCAGAAAACAGGCAATCAGCTCGCGTTCGACAATGTATTTGTTTTCCAGACCGAGATAAAGTTCCGTGACAGCAGCAATTACCTCATGGATGTGGCGCTCGACGGCGGAACGGGCTACTATTTCAGTCAGGGCTGCGGTCAGTCGATCACATGGAAGAAGGACGGCGAAAATGCTCCTTTCAAGGTGTACGGACGTGACGGCAGCGAACTCGAGGTCAATGTGGGCGAGAGCTACATCGGCATAATAGGTTCGGAAAAAAAGATCTCCTTTGAATAAAACCCGTGCAAAATGCCGATCATCTTATCGAGGTGATCGACATGAAAGATATGACAACTCTGATCGCGGCAGGCGGACTCACGGCTGCAATGGCAGTCTCGGCGCTATGCGATACGGTCGGGAGCGGACGGCAGCTCGATGAGCTTCGCGAAAGCGTGCTCAGACTGCATATACTTGCAAATTCGGACAGTGAGCGCGACCAGCAGCTAAAGCTTATGGTGCGTGACGAGCTTATCGCACGCAGTAGTGAGTTTTTCGGCGATGCAGACACTCTCGATGAGGCGGTCGCAGGCGCGGAGGAGAAGCTTGAGGAGATATGTGCCGCAGCAGAGGAAGTCCTCAGTGAAAACGGCTGTGAGCTTCCCGTGACGGCTTATATCACGCAGATGTATTTTGATGAGCGGCAGTATGGAGATATGACTGTTCCGGAGGGCGAATATAAGGCTCTGCGTATCGAGATAGGCGAGGCGGAGGGACATAACTGGTGGTGCGTGATGTATCCCCAGCTCTGCATTCCTGTGGCTTGTACTGCGGAAACCGATGACGATGAGTCGGAGGCAGATACTCATTTTACCGAAAAACAGCGTGATATCCTCTATCATCCGCAGCGATACCGTGTGAAATTTGCTGTGTGGGAGAAAATGAAGTCGCTGTTCGGCAGGAAAGTTGTGCAGAGTGACGAAAATCGCGAGAACTCTTGACAAATTCGTGCAGATGAGGTATAATATTTTAGTAAACAAAGCAGAACCTATTCGTTCTCACCGTGCGGCAAGGCTTGAACGGTCAATATGTTGTGTAACCCGAACTGTGGGATATATTTGCGTATTGGATTGAGTGCGGATCTTTTCTGCACTCATTTTTGTTTATGTTTTGAATTTTGGGATAATTCCAATGGAGGTGCTGACTATTAGCAAACAGGAACTGCAGATCAACGAAGAGATAAGAGATAAGGAAGTTCTCGTAATCGACGCTGACGGAACTAAGCTCGGTGTATTATCAGCCAAGGAGGCTCAGAAGATCGCTTACGATAAGGATCTTGACCTTGTTAAGATCGCTCCGCAGGCTACCCCGCCCGTGTGCAGAATCATGGACTACGGCAAGTATCTGTTTGAGCAGACAAAGCGTGAAAAGGAAGCAAGAAAAAATCAGAAGGCAGTTTCGATCAAGGAGATCAGAATGTTCTCAACTATCGACACACACGATTTTGAGACTAAGGTCAATCAGGCTGTTAAATTCCTTCAGGGCGGCGACAAACTCAAGGTATCGGTGAGATTCCGTAAGAGGGCGATCGCTCATCCTCAGCTCGGCGAGGAGCTGCTCGGACGTTTCAAGGATGCAGTTTCGGCAGTCGGTACTGTTGAAAAACCGGCTAAAATGGAGGGACGCAGCATCGTGATGTTCGTTTCCCCTAAGTCCGGCAAGTAATGCTTTTCAATTAAAATCTCTGCATTTTAATCGGAAATAGTCAAGTTATTTGTACTGCTGAGGCAGTGCGTAAGTTTTGAATAAGGAGGATCATACTATGGCAAAGGTTAAGGTAAAAACTCATTCCGGCGCAAAGAAGCGTTTTAAGATTACAGGAAGCGGTAAGGTCAAGTACCAGCACACAAACAAGAGACACAGACTTACTCAGAAGGATACAAAGCGTAAGAGAATCGCTCGTAACGCAGGCGTTTGTGACTGCACTAACGCTCCTACAATCAAGAAGCTCGTTCCCTACATGTAATCCATTTCCCGTAATTTTATTTTTGGAGGTATAAGACTATGGCACGTATCAAGGGTGCAATGATGACTCGTAAGAGAAGAAATAAGACTCTTAAGCTTGCTAAGGGCTACTTCGGCGCTAAGAGCAAGCACTTCAAGATGGCTAAACAGGCTGTAATGAAGTCAGGCAACTACGCTTACATCGGAAGAAAGCAGAAGAAGAGAGAGTTCAGACAGCTCTGGATCGCAAGGATCTCCGCTGCCTGCAAGCTCAACGGCATGAACTACTCATCGTTCATGAACGGCTGCAAAAAGGCAGGCATCACTCTCAACAGAAAGATGCTCTCAGAGATCGCTATCAACGATGCTGCCGGCTTTACTGCTATCGTAGAGAAGGCTAAGGCTGCTCTTTAATCTCGGTCATAAAACACGCTCCTTTTTATCAAGAGCGTGTTTTGTTGTAGTTGGTGCAGGGCGCAAATGCCCTGACCGCATGGCAGGAGGTGAATCCGCCAGTTGGAAAATATTATTACATCTAAGGATAATCCCGTTATCAAGCTGTATCAGAAGCTTTCTTCTTCAAAAAAAGAAAGGCTTCAATACGGCTTATTCGTGTTGGAGGGAATGCGCATCGTTCAGGATGCTGTACTTGAAAACAGCAGCATTACTCATCTCATCGTCACAAAGCAGGCGGCGGAGCGTGCAGGCGGTGAGCTTTTACAGGCTGATTTGAGGGATACAAAGAAACTTGTCATTTCAAATGAGCTTGGAAATAAGATCGCTTCCACTGACAAAACTCAGGGAGTTTTCGCGATATGCAGGATACCTGTCCTAACAGCTCCGAGGTTCGCGGAAAACGACAGATATGTGGTGCTTTACGGACTTCAGGATCCGGGCAATGTGGGTATGATAATCCGCACAGCCGATGCTCTCGGCATCAACGGAGTGTTTCTTTCTGGTGCATGCGACTTGTACAGCCCAAAGGTTATCCGTTCTACAATGGGCTCGGTTTTCAGAATGAAGCTGTACATCGAAAACGATACCGATGCACTCTTTGAAATGCTGAAGGGCAACAATGTCACCACGCTCGCATCTGTCATCGACAAGGACGCTCGGCCTGTCACGGAGTACTGCTTCACAGGGTCGAACGCACTTTTCATAGGCAATGAGGGGAACGGTCTGCCGCGCGAGGTGTCGCAGAGGTGTGACGGCAGGATAACTATCCCTATGCACGGAAGCATCAATTCTCTGAATGCGGCTATGGCTGCGGGAATAATGATGTGGGAGCTCGGACGATAAAAGGAGGTTTTTTCGTGGATGAGACTAAATACTGGCTTTGGCTCTCGATGATCTTCGGTTCGTCAAGCAGACGTATCTGGGAGGCTATGAAGCTTTTCGGCTCGGTGCGCGAGGCTTATGACGTGATCTCCTCGGGTGAGATCAATCTTCGCCTGAGCGAGCGTGAGATAAAGAACCTCGGTTCATTTACTGCATCAAGCGCAGAATACTATATAGACGAATGCCTGAAAAGAGGCGTAAAGACGGTGGGCTGCGGCGACAGGGCTTATCCTGCTCAGCTCAGGCATATATTTAATCCGCCCGCAGTACTCTTTTATCAGGGCGACCTTTCATGTGTGTGCGGAGGCATGACGGTAACGGNNATGCATCGGATTACAGTCTGCATGTGTGCTCGGAAATATGCAGTGAGCTTGCGCAAAAGGGGGTTGTCATCGTCAGCGGATTCGCTCTCGGCACTGATATAACCGCTCATCTTGCGGCAGCAGATGTTCTGCGC
>DHYN01000070.1:65712-66514 GCA_002414125.1 Ruminococcus sp. UBA5129
GCGGCTGTGCTCGGCTGCGGTCTCGATGCTGATTATCCAAGAGAAAATATGATTTATAAGAGGAGGATATTGGATTCGGGAGGAGTTTTCATTTCCGAATATCCGCTTGGGACTGCTCCGTTGTCAGGGAATTTTCCGATCAGAAACCGCATCCTTGCGGCACTCGGACGTGCGGCGCTTGTGTTTGAGGCATCGGCGAAGAGCGGCTCGCTTATAACGGCAAATATTGCTGCGAATCAGGGCAGGAATGTCTATGTTATGCCTCCTGCCGATATATTCGCTCAGAGGTTTGGCGGAAATATCGCACTTCTCCGCGACGGCGCTGAGCTGCTTCTCGATGCAAGGGGAGTCCTTGAAGGCATCGACCGAAAGAAGATCGTCACCCGTGAGCTTCGCGAGGAGATAAAGCGCGGCGTGAGCTTTTTCGGAGTATCGGAGCTTGCTCCTCCTAAGGTGCGCAGAAGAAATGCCGCTGTCAAGGACGATGGGTCCTCAAAAAAGGCAGGGTCCGCGAAAAAAAACAAAGGAAAGCCCGTTCCGCAGCCGATGAAGAGCGCTTCGGAGGAGCTTGACCTCACAGATATACAAAAGAAAATAATCGCAGCAATGGACGGCAGTGCAGTTCATGTCGATGCGCTTGCGGAACAGCTCGGTACAGAGCTTTCCGAGCTGTTCACAGAGCTAACGGAGCTCGAAATAATTGGAGCGGTCAGATCGCTCCCGGGCAGAATGTATGAGCCCGTAATATAGAGGCAACACTGCACAATGACCGCTTGAAGGCTTTGTCGCACATCTGCACGAC
>DHYN01000070.1:66616-79593 GCA_002414125.1 Ruminococcus sp. UBA5129
TGAGGTCATTGCGTCTATGGGTCATATCCGCGACCTCCCAAAGTCAAAGCTCAGCGTGGATGTGGATGATGATTTCAAGCCGCATTACGTTGATATGAAAGGCAAGGAGGATGTCATTAAGGAGCTCAAGAAGCGTGCCAAGAAATGTGGAAAGATCTATCTCGCGACCGACCCGGATCGTGAGGGAGAGGCGATCTCTTGGCATATCGCACAGATGCTCAGTCTCGATATGAACGACAATAACCGCATTGCTTTCAACGAGATCACAAAGACAGGCGTGAAGAACGGTATGGCTGATCCGCACAAGATCGATGTGGATCTTGTAAACGCTCAGCAGGCTCGCCGGATCCTCGACAGGCTCGTGGGCTATAAGCTCAGTCCGTTCCTGTGGAAAAAGGTCAAGAGAGGTCTTTCGGCAGGACGAGTACAGTCGGTAGCGGTAAGGCTCATCGTGGACAGGGAAAACGAGATCAGAAGCTTTGTGCCCAAGGAGTACTGGTCGATAGATGCGAAGTTCACCGCACCCGGCTCGAAGAAGGTTTTCGATGCAACGCTCGCTTCCGTTGACGGAAAGAAGCTCGCAGTATCAGAAAAGGCAGAGGCGGACGATCTCCTCGGCAGACTCGAGAATGCACAGTACGTTGTAAAGTCGGTCAAGAAGAGAGTAACAAAGAAACAGCCCGCTCCTCCGTTCATCACCTCAACGCTTCAGCAGGAGGCTTCAAGAAAGCTTGGCTTCACGGCAAAGCGCACAATGAAAGCGGCTCAGGAGCTGTACGAGGGCGTGAATATCGAGGGCATCGGCGCTGTCGGTCTTATAACCTATATGAGAACGGACAGTCTGCGTATCTCGGACGAGGCTAAGGCTTCCGCTGCACAGTATATCGAAATGGTCTATGGCAAGGAATATCTGCCGTCATCTCCGAGAGTGTTTAAGTCGAAGAGCAACGCTCAGGATGCGCATGAGGCTATCAGACCCTCAATGCCCGATCTTACTCCCGAGAGGACAAAATCAAGCCTTTCATCGGATCAGTATAAGCTCTACAAGCTCATCTGGGAGCGCTTTATCGCAAGTCAGATGGCAAATGCGCTTCTTGATACCGTTTCGGTAGATATCGAGGCTAAAGGATGCATTTTCAGAGCATCGGGATATTCTGTCAAATTCGACGGCTTTACGGTTCTTTACGTTGAATCAAGCGATGCGGCTGACGAGAGTAAAAAGGTGCTTCCGCCGCTCGCAGAGAATGATATATTGAAGCTCAAGTCCCTCACTGGCAATCAGCATTTCACTCAGCCGCCTGCACGCTATACCGAGGCGTCTCTCATCAAGGCGCTTGAGGAGAACGGCATCGGCAGACCGAGTACCTACGCTCCGACGATCACTACGATCACCACCAGAAGATACGTGGAGCATGAGGGCAAGCAGCTCGTCCCCACAAGTCTCGGAGAAGTGATCGTCGATCTTATGAAGGAGCACTTCAAGAGTATCGTTGATGCACGTTTTACGGCTGAAATGGAGGATAATCTCGATAAGGTCGAGCACGGTCAAAAGGACTGGGTCAGCACACTGCGCGAATTCTATGACGATTTTGCCGAGACTCTCGGCAAGGCAGAGGAGGCTATGGAGGGAAAGCGTGTAAAGGTTCCCGATGAGGTCACCGATGTGATATGTGAGCAGTGCGGCAGAAATATGGTCGTAAAGTTCAGCAAGTACGGAAAATTCCTTGCATGTCCGGGATTTCCCGAGTGCAGGAATACAAAGAAGATAATTACGGAATCGGACGGAAACTGTCCGATCTGCGGCAAGAAGATGCTGTTGAAAAAGTCGAAAAAGGGAAGAAGCTTCTACGGCTGCGAAGGCTATCCGGATTGCAGCTTCATGACGTGGAATGTGCCGACTGCGGAGAACTGTCCTCAGTGCGGAAGCTCGTTGTTCATGAAGGGCGGCAAATCGGGCAGGCTCATCTGCGAGAAGCCCGATTGCGGTTATGAAAGAGAGCTGAAGAAATGAGCGGTACGGTGAATGTTATCGGTGCGGGACTCGCAGGCTGCGAAGCAGCTTGGAGACTCGCACGAAACGGTATAAACGTAAGGCTTTATGAAATGAAGCCGAAAAAGTATTCGCCTGCTCATCACTACAACGGATTTGCGGAGCTTGTGTGCTCTAATTCACTCAAGGCTGCAAGACTCGGCTCCGCGGCAGGACTCCTTAAAGCGGAAATGGAGCTGCTCGGTTCACTGACTGTCCCGTGCGCAAAGGAAAACTCGGTCGAAGCAGGCGGTGCGCTTGCCGTTGACAGGGAAAGATTCTCGGACAGCGTAACGGAAAAGCTCAAAAACGAGCCGCTGATCGAGATAATATACGAAGAGCTTGCCGAGATCCCCGACGGAATCACGATAATCGCAACAGGTCCGCTGACCTCCGAGCCTATGGCAGAGACGATCGGCAGACTGTGCGGCGAGGGACTCAGCTTTTACGATGCGGCAGCTCCTATCGTCACATACGAAAGCCTTGACAAGGAAAAGGTCTTTTTCGCTTCTCGTTACGACAGGGGCGATGCGGATTACATAAACTGCCCTATGAACAAGGAGGAATACCTTGAGTTCCATGAGGCGCTCATCGGTGCTCAGCGAGCCGAACTAAAGGATTTCGAGACTCATCCGTTCAGCGTATACGAGGGGTGTATGCCGATAGAGGTGCTTGCATCAAGAGGTGTGGATACGATGAGATTCGGTCCGATGAAGCCTGTCGGGATCACTGACAAGCGTACGGGAAAGCGTCCTTATGCGGTGGTTCAGCTCAGGCGTGAGAACCGTGAGGGCACTATGTTCAATCTCGTGGGATTCCAGACAAATTTAAAATTCGGCGAACAGAAGCGTGTTTTCTCGATGATACCGGGTCTTGAAAACGCCGAGTTCATGAGATTCGGCGTGATGCACAGGAATACATTCATCAACAGTCCCGTTCTGCTGAACGGCGATTTCTCGATGAGAGAGCATCCCGATATTTATTTCGCAGGACAGATCACGGGCGTTGAGGGATATATGGAGTCGGCTGCAAGCGGCATTATCGCAGGTGCGGCTGCGGCGCGGAGAATAAGAGGACTTGAACCTCTTAAGCTTCCTATTGACACTATGACGGGTGCACTGTCAGCTTATATCAGCGACCCGTATAACGATGGAAAGTTTCAGCCTATGGGCGCGAATATGGGTATTCTTCCCGACATTGGTGTACGCATTCGCGATAAAAAGGAAAAATATACCGCATATGCCGAAAGGGCTATCGCTTCGCTGAAGCGGGAAATGGAGAGAGTCAGCTATGAAAGTGATCGTTGACGCATTTGGCGGAGATAACGCTCCGCTTGAAGTAATAAAGGGCTGCGCGAGAGCCGTAAAAGAGCTCGGTACAGAGATCATCCTCACAGGAAGCGAGCAGAAGATCAGGGCTTGCGCTTCGGAAAACAGCATCAGTCTTGACGGTATCGAGATCGCTCATACCGATGAGGTGTTCGACATTCATGAGGAGCCTGCCGAGATCGTGAAGTCGAGGAAGAATACTTCAATGGGTATCGGCTTGCAGCTTCTTGCAGACGGCAAGGGCGACGCCTTTGTCTCGGCAGGAAGCACGGGCGCTCTCGTAATGGGCAGCACCTTCATCGTAAAGCGCATCAAGGGCATAAAGCGCATCTGTCCCGCACCTGTCATGCCGGGTGAGGAGGGAAGCTTTGTCATCGTTGATGCAGGTGCGAATACGGAGTGCCGTCCCGAGATGTTTGTGCAGTTTGCCCTCATGGGAAGCGCGTATATGGAAAAGGTAATGGGAGTCGAGAACCCGAAGGTCGGACTCCTCAATATTGGTGCGGAGGAGACGAAAGGACGTGAGCTCGATGTGGAGGCGTATAAGCTCCTCAGCAAGTCGGGACTAAACTTTACGGGCAATCTCGAGGCAAGAGATATGCCGCTCGGCAAATGTCAGGTCGTTGTAACGGACGGCTTTACGGGAAATATCGCGCTCAAGCTGTTTGAGGGTGTCGCTTCGTTCTTCGCAGGGAAGGTCAAGTGGATGTTCTCGGGAGCAGGCAAGATCGGCGCTGTATTCTCAATGAACAAGATCAACGCTTTCAAGAAGCAGATGGACTACAAGGAGGTAGGCGGTTCTGTGATACTTGGAGTAAGGAAGCCTGTTATCAAGGCTCACGGAAGCTCGGATGAGAGAGCGTTCTTCAATGCCGTTCGTCAGGCTGTAAAGTGCGTTGAGAGCGATGTTGCAGGTCAGATCGAGAGCTATATTGACCGTGCTTCCGCTGCTTCGGAGGATTAAAAATGGAACAGATCGAAAAACTTGAAAAAATAATCGGATATACGTTCAAGGACAAAAAGCTCATCACTCAGGCACTCTCTCACTCGTCATACGCGAATGAGAAGAAGATACCGGAGGGCAGCAATGAACGCCTTGAATTTCTCGGGGACAGCGTTTTGTCGATAGTAGTCTCCGAACATCTGTACAAAAATCTTCGCCATATCGCCGAGGGAGAGCTCACAAAGCTGAGAGCATCGCTCGTCTGTGAGAAGTCGCTGCATATATTCGCAAAGCAGATCAGTCTCGGCGAATTTCTGCTGCTCGGCAAGGGCGAGGAAAATACAGGCGGAAGAGAGCGTCCCTCGATACTCGCGGATGCATTTGAGGCTGTCATCGCGGCGATCTATCTCGACGGCGGCATCGAGCCGGCTTCAAAGCACATTCTCCGTTTTATCCCTGAGGATCCCGTTCATCAGGCAAAACCAGCTTTCAACGACTTCAAAACTATCTTACAGGAGATAGTCCAGAAGAACCCAGAGGAAAAGGTGGAATACAGCCTCGTTAGCGAGGAGGGACCCGATCACAACAAGCGTTTTGTGGTCGAGGTGTGCCTTAATTCAAACGTGATAGGCAGAGGCAAGGGCAAGAGCAAAAAGGAAGCTGAGCAGTTTGCCGCTAAGGAAGCCTTGGAGCTTATGGGCTATGAAGCATAGTAATATTTCAATTTTCGTGCCTCATGTCGGATGTCCGCACCTTTGCAGTTTTTGCGATCAACGGACGATAAGCGGCGCGCATCATATTCCCACAGGCGGCGAGGTCGCGGAGCTTTGTGCAAAATCGCTTCNNACGCTCCGACTGCCGATGAAGTGAGAGAGGTGTGCAGGAGGGCTCTCGATGAGGTGAAGTCTCCTGAAAATGCGGAAATAGCGTTCTTCGGGGGAAGCTTTACCGCGATACCCATGAAGTATATGACAGAGCTGCTTTCTGCTGCATCCGATTTTGTGGGCGATGGGAAATTCCGCGGTATACGCATCTCTACGCGTCCCGACTGTATCAGCGAGGGCATACTTCAGATACTCGAGGCTTACGGTGTAACGGCTGTAGAGCTTGGTGCGCAGTCTATGTGCGATCATGTGCTGACTGCAAATGAGCGCGGTCACAGTGCAGACGATGTGGTAAACGCGTGCAGACTCATAAGAAGCTTCGGCGATACGTTCGAGCTTGGTTTGCAGATGATGATCGGACTCTATAAAAGCTCGCCCGAGGACGAAATGGAGACCATGCGCAGGATCACGGAGCTTGCTCCCGATACACTGCGTATCTACCCGACGGTCATTCTCAGAGGGACTCGTCTTTGTGAGCTTCTTGAAGCAGGAGAATACGTCCCCTTTGATTTCGACAAGGCTGTCGAGATCGCGGCTGCGGCAATGATAATGGCTGAGGGAAACGGTATCAGAGTCATCAAGTGCGGTCTCCATGCGAGCGAGTTTGTCGAGCGCGATATGGTGGGAGGATTTTATCACCCTGCCTTCCGAGAACTCTGCGAGGGTCTTATATACCGATACAATATGGAATTTGCGCTCGATGGGAGCCGTCCGGGGAGAGCCGTCTTTGCGGTAGCTCCCAACTGTATAAGCAAGGCGGTGGGTCAGAAGCGCTGTAATATATCCTATTTTAAAGAATTGGGAACAGATGTCAGAATAGTCGGCGAAAAAGGCGTGCCGAAATATCAATGCGAGCTGAGGAGTGAATAAATGTACCTTAAATCACTTGAAATACAAGGCTTCAAGTCGTTTCCCGACAGGATAAGCCTTACCTTCGACAAGGGTCTGACGGCGGTCGTAGGTCCTAACGGCAGCGGAAAAAGTAATATCGGCGACTCTGTTCGCTGGGTTCTCGGAGAGCAGTCAACAAAGACTCTGCGAGGCAATAGAATGGAGGACGTTATTTTTTCCGGTACTGTTGCAAGAAAGCCCATGGGCTTTGCTGCGGTCACTCTTAATATAGACAACTCGGACGGTATGCTGACGGGCTGCGGCGAGGAGGTTGCGATCACGCGAAAGCTTTACCGCAGCGGTGAGAGCGAGTACATGATAAACGGCAGACAGGTACGTCTTAAGGACATAAATGAGCTGTTTATGGACACAGGTCTCGGACGTGACGGCTATTCGATAATCGGTCAGGGACGCATCGCCGAGATCGTCGGTGCAAAGAGCTCCGAGCGCCGTGACATTTTCGAGGAGGCTGCGGGAATATCGAAATTCCGCTATAAGAAGCTTGAGGCTGAGAGAAAGCTCACAGGCGCACAGGAGAACATACTCCGACTCAATGATATCATCTCCGAGCTTGAGGGACGTGTCGAACCGCTCCGCATTCAGTCTCAGAAGGCTGAGAAGTTCATAAAGCTTGCCGAGGAGCGAAAAAGACTCGAGATCTCGGTGTGGGTGAACCGTCTCGAGGACTACCGCAAAAAGCTTGAGGAGCTCGATGAAAAGCTTCTTATCAGCCGAAGCGAGTATGAGAATATCGAGAGCGACATCCGCCGTCAGGAGGAAAAGCGGCAGGAGGGCTACACGAGGATGCAGGAGTGCACCTCGCGCTCCGATGAGCTTCGCAGAAGAATGATCGAGGAGGAGCAGTCGGCATCGGAAAGAAAGTCCGATATCGCCGTTCTTGAGAACGACATTCGTCACTGCACTGAGGCTGCCGATACCGCAAGAGCAAATATCGGGAACGCCGAGGAAAATAAAAGGAGGCTCGAAAACGAGCTTGCCGAAGCAAAGAAGAAGCTTGCCGTGATAGGCGAGCAGAGAAAGAAGCTCGAGACCGAGATCACGGCTGCCGAGAAAAGCTTTGCGGCTGCCGAGGAGCAGGTCAGGAGCATGGGTGAGGATTTCGACAAGGCGGGCAGCAGGATAAACAGCCTCTATATCAGACAGAGTGAGTATCGCTTCACCGTTGAAGCTTCGCGCTCGACTGCTAAGGATGAGTCCGAACGCCTTGCTTCACTGCGCGAGAATGGATCGGATTTTGGAAATACGATCGCGAAATATGAGGCTGATGCAGACGAGCTTAGCCGCGCTCTCGAAAAGAATGCCGAGAACGTTCAGTCGGTAAACAACAAGCTCAGCGGTCTCGAAAAGCTCTATAATTCGAGAAAAAACGGCTTTGAGAGTTCCCGTGCGGAGCTTGAGAAGCTGCTGTATACAATAAAAGAAAAGCAGCAGAGGATGAAGATACTCTCCGACCTTGAGAACAATATGGAGGGCTTTGCAGGCAGTGTAAAGGCTGTTCTCAAGGCTTCAAAGCAGGGGCGTATCGGAGGCATTTTCGGAACTGTTGCACAGAATATAAGCGTCGAACCGAAATATGCGGTCGCCGTTGAAACCGCTCTCGGCGGTGCGATGCAGAATATCATTGTTGAGAACGAGGATATTGCCAAGCGCTGTATCCGTTTCCTTAAGGAACAAAAGGGCGGAAGAGCTACATTCCTTCCGATAACCTCCGTAAGGGGAAGCGAGCTCCGCGAGCAGGGTCTTGACGACTGTGACGGCTTTGTTGCCAACGCAAATCGTATCGTAAAGTACGATCAGCGCTTTGGCGGTATAATCAATTCGCTCCTCGGAAGAATAGTCATTGCCGAGGACATCGACAGCGCAGTCGTTATCGCAAAGAAATACGGCTACAGATTCAGAATAGTAACGCTTGACGGACAGGTGATAAATGCAGGCGGTTCGTTTACGGGAGGTTCGGCTCAGCGTTCGGCAGGCATCATCACCCGAAAGCATGAGATAGAGTCGCTCGAGGGCGAGATAGGCAATCTTTCCGTGCAGCGTGATGAGTTCAGGACAAAGACCGAAAAGCTTCGTGCCGAGGCTGAAAAGCTCCGCTACGACATCGAGGGAGCAAAGTCAGAGCTGACCGAGTTCGAGAACGAGTCGGTGAGAATAAATGCCGAGCTGTCGAGCATACGCTCTATGACAGAGCAGGTAAGGGCGCAGGAGAACAATTCTCAGCGCATGATAAAGGAATCCGAGGACAAGATCGCTCAGGCGAGCAGATCGGCTGAGGAGACAGAAAGAGCGCTTGCAGAGCTTGAAGCCGAAATAAAGGCTGCCGAGGATGAAATGGCTGCAAGTCAGGATGAACGCGATCGTCTGCGTGCCGAGCGAAAGGAGCTGTCCGACAAGCTCGCAGCCATGAAGATCAGCCGCATCGAACTCGAACACGGCGAGCAGGCTCAAAATGCCGAGATAGGACGTATAGGTGAGCGCAGAGCAGAGCTCGACAGAGGAAGCCGTGAGCTTGAAGCCGAGATACGCCGTCACGAGGAGACGATCTCGCGCAAGAAAAAAGAGATCGAGGGCATAAAGTTACAGCTTGAGAAGATCAGGTCGAATGCGGATGTATATAACGAGCAGATCGCTCAGCTTCAAAAGAATTATACCGAGCAGAGCCGCCTTGTAAACGAGATACAGCGCGGAATGCAGGAGATCAATAATTCCAAGGAGAAGCTTTCCGGCGAGATCACGCGTCTTGAGGAGCGTCGGGAGACAAACTGCCGCGATACCGACAACATCATCCGTCAGCTTCTTGAGGTCTACGAGCTGACCCGTTCGGAGGCTGTTGCTCAGGCGGAGGCTATAACCGACCTCCCTGCCGCTCAAAAGGAGCTTGCAGATGTAAAGAATAAGATCCGCGCACTCGGCAACGTCAATGTTGATGCTATCGAGGAGTACCGTGAGGTATCGGAGCGATATAAGTTTATGTCGGAGCAGCTTGACGATGTTCAGAAGTCCAAGAGCGAGCTCGAGAAGATTATTGCCGATCTCACAGAGGAAATGTGCAGGATATTTTCGGAAAGCTTTGTTATAATAAATGAAAACTTCAAGGAGATATTTGTCGAGCTGTTCGGCGGAGGAAAGGCTGAGCTGATCCTCACCGATCCCGAGAACGTCCTTGAGTCGGGCATTGAGATAAGCGTTGCACCTCCGGGAAAGGTCATCAAAAACCTCATCTCGCTTTCGGGAGGCGAGCAGTCGTTTGTGGCGATCGCGATCTACTTTGCGATCCTCCGTCTCAGACCCGCTCCGTTCTGCATACTCGATGAGATAGACGCTGCACTCGATGAGGTCAACGTCAGAAAGTATGCACAGTATCTCAGAAACTTCACAGACACGACCCAGTTCGTACTTGTTACCCACCGCCGCAGCGCTATGGAGGAAGCCAATGTCCTCTACGGCGTAACGATGCAGGAGGACGGTATTTCCAAGCTCCTGCGTATGGAGCAGGTGGACTTTCAGGGCGACAGCATAGAAAATTAAAATGATCCGAAGGGAGCTATTATGGGAATTTTTTCAAAAATCAAAGAGGGTCTGAAAAAGACTAAGGACTCATTTATAGGCACTATCCAGCGAGTTGCGAACTCCTTTACAAAGATCGACGAGGAGCTGTTCGAGCAGCTTGAGGAAACTATGATAATGTGCGATATCGGTGTTGAGACATCGGTCGAGATATGCAGCAGGCTCCGCAAGAAGATAAAGGAGAGAGGCATCACCGATCCGTCCATGATACTGGAGCTTCTTCAGGAGATCATAGCCGAGATCATGGGCGATGATACAGGTTTCGACCTCACTAAGTCGCCTGCTGTTATTATGGTTATCGGCGTTAACGGCGCAGGAAAGACGACTACTATCGGAAAGCTCTGTCACCGTTTCAAGGGGGAGGGCAAAAAGGTGATCGTTGCTGCCGCAGATACGTTCAGAGCTGCCGCTATAGATCAGCTGCAGGTGTGGACTGACCGCGCAGGCGTTGAAATTGTAAAGCACGCCGAAGGCTCTGATCCGGGAGCTGTGGTCTATGACTCGCTCGAAGCTGCAAAGGCACGCGGCTGTGATGTTGTTATAATCGACACCGCAGGTCGTCTCCATAACAAGAAGAATCTCATGGACGAGCTCGCAAAGATAAACAGGATCATCGACTCAAAGGCAGACGACTGCTCGCGCGAGGTGCTTCTCGTGCTCGATGCGACTACGGGACAGAATGCCGTGAATCAGGCTCGTCTGTTCAGCGAGACAGCTCCTATCTCGGGTATCGTGCTCACAAAGCTTGACGGAACTGCTAAGGGCGGCGTTGTGATAGGAATCAGCGATCAGTTCAAGATTCCGGTGAAATACATCGNNAGCTTGACGGAACTGCTAAGGGAGGTATCGTTATCTCGATAAAGAACGAGCTCGGTATACCGGTGAAACTGATCGGTGTAGGAGAGAAGATCGACGACCTGCAGACCTTCGACAGTCACCAGTTCGTTGCAGCGCTATTTGACGGCGTTGAAGTCGAGGAAGATGAGGAGTTCGAGGATGAAGAGGACATGTCCGAGGAGGATGGGCTCGCCGAGGACGAGAACGATGAGAAGAGGNNAGCTGAGTCTGATGAGGAGGAAGCTCCCGAGGAAGAGTCCGACATTGAAGAAGAGGATGATGAATCGGACGATGATGACGACTCCGAATCCGATGACGATGATGAAGATGATGATTCTGAATCTGATGACGACGAGGAAAACGATGACTCTGAATCCGTTGAGGATGAGAATGAAGAGGAAAAAACCGATGAAAAGCAGAAGAAGCGTTCGTTCTTCAGCCGACTTTTCGGAGGTGACAAGAAGTGATAAAAAGGCTCGTAATGGCTACAAACAACGCAAACAAGCTGCGTGAGGCGAGGAAGATACTTGCTCCGCTCGGGATAGAGGTGATCTCTCAGCGCGAGGCAGGCGCAGACTGCGAGCCTGAGGAAAACGGCGCTACTTTTGCTGAAAACGCCATGATAAAGGCAAAGGCGGTCTACGAGACAGTGAGGCTTCCGGTTATCGCGGACGACAGCGGCCTCTGCGTTGATGCGCTCGGCGGCAGACCGGGCGTGCACTCGGCACGCTATGCACCGAAAGGAAAGGAGTGCGAAAAGCTCCTTGGCGAAATGAACGGTGTTCCGGACGATAAAAGGGGAGCGGCATTCCGATGCGTTATCGCCTATGTTGACGGCAGGAACGAATTTACGGTCTCGGGAAGTGTCCAAGGAAGGATCGGCTTTGAAATGCGCGGCGAGAACGGCTTCGGATACGATCCGATCTTCGTCTGCGGAGACAGAACAATGGCTGAAATGACAGCCGATGAGAAGAACAAGCTGAGCCACCGCGGTTCGGCGTTGAAGGCTTTATATAAGCAGTTGGAGAAAGGTGAATGATATGCTGACAAGCAAACAGAGAGCTTACCTCAGAGGTATAGCGGCAACATATGAGACGATCTTCCAGATCGGCAAGGGCGGAGTTACGGAGGTGCTTTGCAGCGAGATCGGCGAGGCGCTTCGCAAGAGGGAGCTTATCAAGTTGAGAGTCCTTGATAATTCGGGCTATACGGCTCGTGAGGCGGCTGATGAGATTGCCGAGGCAACGGGTGCGGAAGTGGTTCAGGTCATCGGTACAAAATTCGTGCTCTTCAAGCGCAACCCCAAGGAACCCGTTATAGAGGGCGTCCCAAAGGATAGGAAGTAAATGAAAACAGGTATTTTCGGAGGAAGCTTCAATCCCGTCCACAAGGGTCATATCCATCTTGCGAGGTCGGTCATGGAGGAGCTTTCCCTCGACAGGATATTCTTTGTGCCGTCACGCATCTCACCACACCGCTCGATCGACGAATACGCCTCGGGAGAGGACAGGGCACAGATGCTGAGACTGAGCTTCGGCGGTGACGAGCGCTTCGGCGTGAGTACCTATGAGCTTGATACCGACAGGGTTAGCTATTCGATTTATACGGTCGAGCATTTCCGCAGTCTCTATCCCGATGATGAGCTGTATCTCCTTGTGGGGAGCGACATGCTGCTTTGCTTCGATAAGTGGTTTCGTTTCGGAGACATTCTTAAAGAAGTGACCCTCGCAGTGGCGTCCCGTGAGGACGGAGATGACGGGCAGCTCGAAAAAAAGGCTGAGGAATTGTCGAAATTCGGCAGAATTATAGTATGCAAAGCACCTGCTTTTGAGGTATCATCAACAGAAATCAGAAAAAAAATCGCAAAAAATGAGAATTATACTTGCTATCTTGACAAAAATGTAGTACAATATATTAGATACAGAGATTTATATAGGCAAGGTGGATCAAATGTATAACTGCGATGCAAAAAAGAAGCTTCTCAAGGCGAGACTTTCCGCAAAACGCTTCACGCACAGTATGAATGTTGCCATGGAGTGCAAAAAGCTCGCTCTGAAATACGGTGAGGATCCTGATAAGGCGTTTTTTGCAGGTATGCTCCATGATATTTGCAAGGAGATACCTGCCGATGAGCAGAGGCAGCTTGTGCTCGGGAGCACATTTTCAGTGTGCCGCGAGGAGCTCGAGACGCATTCGCTCTGGCACGCTATCGCAGGCGCTCACTATATTAAGACGGAATACGGTATAGAGGATATTGACATTCTCAATGCGGTGCGCTTCCATACGGTCGGACGCGCAGGCATGAGCCGACTCGAGGAGATCGTTTATCTCGGCGATCTTGTCTCTGCCGACAGAGATTACAAGGACGTGGACAAGATGCGCAAGATTGCGTATACCGATCTCGATGCCGCTATGCTCGAGGCGCTGATCTTCTCGGTAAAATCGGTAGTGAAAAAGGGCGGATTTCTTCCGCCGTG
>DHYN01000070.1:79688-88700 GCA_002414125.1 Ruminococcus sp. UBA5129
GAGAGATAAAAATGAATAACGAGAATACCGAAAATTTCAATGCAGGCTTGCAGGCTCGCATTGAACGAGCAAAGCGCAGGGCTCAGAATCCCGAGCTTGCGGCGCAGGAGCGCAGTGAAAAGAGGAGCGCGGAACCTCAAAAGCCCGTTTCACGATTCAAGGAAGAAGCTGCGGTGCAGACCAACGCCTCAGAGCAGATGGCGGAGACTCCCGAAACTGCTGCCGATGAGAAATATACTGACGGATATGCTGCGAAAAAGGCTGTCTCGAAGAAAGATCTTTTCGTAAAAATAGGCTCGATCAGCCTGACGGTTGTTCTCATGCTCGTCCTCATTCTGAATGTGCCGATCATCAACTTCAAGGAAAAGGGCAAGGAGAATGAGCGTGTCTCGATAATAACCTTCATCAAGCGTCAGAAGCCGCTCAATTATATCGAGGGCGATCTTCTCCCGAATAACGGGGAGAACCTCAATATCAACAACAATATCGTTACTCCTGATTTCAGCGACGGTCTCGATTTGCCTCAGATAATCGAGGGTCAGTATACTATCCTGTTCCACGGCTTTGATGAGAAGACGCTTAACACCGATGTAAACTGGGTGTTTCAATTTGATATTGCCCATGCACAGCTCAATGTCCTCCAGATACCGAGAGACAGCTTCATGATGGACTATACAAACAATGTGACAGGCAAATTCAACAGTATCTATGCAAGCGGCGATAAGGATCTCACACCGATCCAGCGTACCGTTAATGCCGTTCAGGATAACTTCGGAATTCCGATAGATGCCTACGTTACGACTCACTGCTATGACATTGTGGACATCGTTGATCTTGTGGGAGGGATCCCGATCGAGCTTGATGAGCAGATCATGTATGAAGCCGACAAGATCATACCTGCGGGAAAGAGCGTCCTTGACGGTCAGAAGGCAGAGTGGTTCGTGCGCTTCCGCCACGGCTTTGCCGAGGGCGACATAGGACGTGTGAAGAACCAGAGAAAGTTCCTCGCTGCCGCTATGAAGAAGATGATGAACATAATCGAGGACGACGGCAGGATAAAGTTCTACGGCTATCTGAAAACTATCTATGAGAAAGAGCTTATCGCTACAAATCTGAGCCTTGAGAATATTTCCATGCTTGCAGACCTCGCTTCCACTATAGATATGGAGAATGTATATGTTACGATGGTGCCCGGTGAGGGTGCAAATTACCGTGCTCCTGACGGAAAGACATATTCGATATGGTCGATCCACAAGCAGGCTACACTCGATATTCTCAATGAGCATTTCAGACCGTATCAGAATGATCTCACTCCCGAGTACAGCGCTATAAAAGAGGTCATCAAGGAGGGAAGCTACCTCACGAACTCATATGACAACACAGGCGACAAGCTTGACGAAATAGCCGAAGGTGCAAAACCGGGTGTGAACAAACCCAAGCCTACAGAGGAAAATAATACGGAGGGACAATAAATATGGAATTACAGGAAAAGCTTGAACTCATCGTAAAAACGCTCGACAGCAAGCGCGGTGAGGACATACAGGCGATAAAAATAAGCGACCTTACTATTCTTGCGGACTACTTCGTAATAGTAAACGGTACGAGCAATACACATACAAGAACGCTCGCAGACGAGGTCGAGTATCAGCTCTCCCAGCGCAGTGAGGAACCGCTCAGACGTGAGGCTGATACGGGAAATACATGGATAATCCTCGATTACGGCGACATAATCGTTCACGTCTTCTACAAGGAAGCCAGAAATTTCTACCAGCTTGAAAGACTTTGGGCTGACGGTGAGCTTCAGGACATCTCAACGCTTCTTGTGAAGGAGAACACTGATGAAAACTAACGATACCACGGGCAGACGCATTGCATCCGTTATCGGAGCATATGTCGTGATAAAGGCTGTGCTGAACATGATACTCGGCGGCAGCATCGCAGATATTGTGATCGGTGTGGTTTACATGCTTTTCCTCTATTCGGGACTCGAATTCGTGAATTACATCATCGCTGCGCTCCTTGCTATTACGGTGATAAGACACATCGGCTATAATGTGACTAATCTTCCGTCATCGCTCGTGTATCTCATTGAAGGCGTCATTGACGCGGTATGTGCAGTGCTGTTGTGTATAAATAAGAACGTCAAGGCACATTTCAGCAGCAAATGGAGCGAGATAAAGGCACTTATCGGTAAATAATTCAACAAAGGAATGATATAAAATGAGCAGATATGATTTTTCAGCCGTTGAGAAAAAATGGCAGAAGTACTGGGACGAGCACAAGAGCTTTGAGGCAGTCAACGACTATTCAAAGCCTAAGTTCTATGCGCTCGTAGAGTTCCCGTATCCGTCGGGCCACGGTATGCACGTCGGTCACATAAAGGCTTATTCGGGACTCGAGGTCGTAAGCAGAAAGCGCCGTATGCAGGGATATAATGTGCTCTTCCCAATCGGCTTCGATGCTTATGGACTCCCTACGGAGAATACGGCTATCAAGGAGAATATCCACCCCCGTATCGTAACCGACAGAAATATCGAAAAGTTCACAAATCAGCTCAAGACAGTCGGATTTTCGTTCGACTGGTCGAGAGTCGTTGATACGACTGAGGAGGATTACTACAAGTGGACTCAGTGGATATTCCTCAAGATGTTCGAGAACGGTCTCGTTTTCAGAGACAAGACCTCCGTCAACTATTGCCCGAGCTGTAAGGTGGTACTCTCCAATGAAGACTCACAGGGCGGCAAGTGTGACATATGCCACAGCGACATCGTTCAAAAGACTAAGGAGGTATGGTATCTTCGCATTACCGAGTACGCCGACAAGCTCCTTCAGGGTCTCGAGGAGGTCGACTATCTCCCCAACGTAAAGCTTCAGCAGCAGAACTGGATCGGTAAGTCAACAGGTGCATTCGTTGAGTTCGCTGTCAAGGAAAACGGCGAAAAGCTCAGAATATACACAACGCGTCCCGATACTCTTTACGGAGTTACTTTCATGGTAATGGCTCCCGAGCATCCGATGATCGAGAAGTACCGTGACGGCATCGCAAATATCGCAGAACTCGATGCTTACAAGGCAGAGTGCGCAAAGAAGAGCGAATTTGAGAGAACTCAGCTCGTTAAGGACAAGACAGGTGTGCGCATAGACGGTCTCACCGCTGTCAACCCCATAACAGGCAAGGAGATACCGATCTATATCTCGGACTATGTAATGATGGGATACGGTACGGGCGCTATTATGGCTGTTCCTGCTCATGACCAGAGAGACTACGAGTTTGCAAAGAAGTTCGGTATCGACATAATCGAGGTAATCAAGGGCGGAGACATCTCCGTTGAGGCATACACAGGCGACGGCGAAATGGTCAATTCAGGCGAACTTGACGGCATCTCCAATAAGAAGGAAGCTATCGAGAAGATGCTCGGACTGCTCGCTGCAAAGGGCTGCGGAGAAAAGGGTGTTCAGTACAAGATGAAGGACTGGGCATTCAACCGACAGAGATACTGGGGTGAGCCTATCCCGATCGTTCACTGCCCTCACTGCGGAATGGTCGCTGTTCCGTATGAGGAGCTTCCGCTCAGACTGCCAAAGGTCGAGAACTTTGAGCCGGGTACCGATGGTGAGAGCCCGCTTGCTAAGATAGACGAGTATGTAAACTGCAAGTGTCCGAAGTGTGGATGCGATGCCAAGCGCGAGACCGATACGATGCCTCAGTGGGCAGGCTCGTCATGGTACTTCCTCCGCTACTGCGACCCCAATAACGACAGCGAATTCGCTTCTCAGGAAGCGCTGAAATACTGGATGCCCGTTGACTGGTATAACGGCGGTATGGAACACGTTACACGTCATATGATCTATTCGCGATTCTGGCACAAGTTCCTCTATGACCTCGGTCTCGTACCGACATCCGAGCCGTATGCAAAGCGTACAGCTCAGGGACTTATCCTCGGTCCTGACGGCGAGAAGATGAGCAAGTCAAGAGGTAATGTTATCGACCCGAACGATGTTGTTGACGAGTACGGTGCAGATGTCCTCAGACTTTACGTTCTTTTCATGGGTGATTACGAAAAGGCTGCTCCCTGGAGCGAGTCGAGTATCAAGGGCTGCAAGAGATTCCTTGACAGAGTATGGGGACTCCGCGATATGCTTGTTGACGGTGATGAGTACAGCGATGAGCTGAGATCGCAGTTCCACAAGACGATAAAGAAGGTTACCGAGGATATCGAGGCAATGAAGTTCAATACCGCAATTGCCGCTATGATGACCCTTATCAACGATATTTACAGTGTCGGCAGGATCAATAAGGCTGAGCTGGGAGCATTCTGCACTATGCTCAATCCGTTTGCTCCTCACATTACAGAGGAAATGTATAGTGAGACATTCGGCAGCATCCTCAGCGAGCAGAGCTGGATCACTTACGATGAGGCTCTCTGCAAGGATGAGACGATCGAGATCGTTGTTCAGGTCAACGGCAAGCTCAAGGCTAAGCTCAACATCGCCGTTGATGCCGACAAGGACAGCGTTATCGCTATGGCTCTCGATGACGAAAAGGTCAGGGAGTCGGTAGAGGGTAAGAATATCGTTAAACAGATATATGTACCAAATAAACTTGTTAACATTGTGGCAAAATAACGAAGTTTGCAGAGCAAAAAAATTTTTCTTGACAAGGAAACCTTTTTGTGGTAAACTATTAATATATCATTGTTTAGATTTATCTGCTATATACTTTTTGAGGATCAAGATGGCTGACACTCCTCGGAGTGATTAGTATATATTCGGACAAATGTCCGAACACCTCTATAATAAGGGAGGGAAAGATAAGTGGCAGAAGTTCGTGTAGGCAAAAACGAGTCTTTAGATACAGCTCTTAAAAGATTTAAGAGATCATGCGCTAAGGATGGAGTTATAGCTGAGGTTCGTAAGAGAGAACACTACGAAAAGCCTTCGGTAAAGCGTAAGAAGAAGTCTGAGGCAGCTCGTAAGCGTAAGTATTGATCTTACGGAATATGAAAGTGGATAAAAGCGAGCTGCGGCTCGCTTTTTCATTTATGCAAAGTTGTTTCGACAAATTTTTCGTCTGAAATAGGATATAATGGAGGAGCTATGATCTTTAATTCAACCGCCGCATTCGGGAATGTCACCGATATAAGCCCTGCTTTTCTTGCAAAAATGAGTGTCAGGGGACTCATCCTCGATGTTGACAACACTCTGACTACGCACGATAATCCCGTACCTGCAAAGGGGATCCCCGAATGGATAGAGCTGATGAAAAAATCGGGAATAAGGCTGATGATCGTCTCGAATAATCATCCGCCAAGAGTAAAGCCGTTCGCCGATCTGCTCGGACTGCCGTTTGTGTGCGAGGGTAAAAAGCCGCTGAATAAGGGCTTCCGTGAGGCGATAAAGCTCATGGGACTGCCTAAAAGCAGTATCGCCGCTGTCGGAGATCAGATATTTACCGATGTGCTTGGAGCAAATTTTATGGGCATCAAAATGCTCTATGTTGTGCCGTTCGAGCATGAGAAAACTACCTTTTTCAAGATCAAGAGGAAGCTCGAAAAGCCCTTTATCCCTAAAAATATCTACAGAAAGAAGGAAAAATAAATGATAAAGAAGATACTTGTTATTCACGGTCCGAATCTAAATCTGCTCGGCGAGCGTGAGCCGGGAGTATACGGGAACTCAGGCATTGATGTGCTCAATAAGAATATTATCGAGCGTGCAGGTGAGCAGGGACTACAGTGTGAGATATTCCAGTCCAATCACGAAGGAGCTATCATAGATAAGCTGCATAGTGCGCGTAAGAATTTTGACGGCGTTATAATCAATGCAGGCGCATATACCCATTACAGCTATGCTATTCGTGATGCGATCGCCGCTATCAAGATCCCATGCATCGAGGTGCATATCAGCAATATCAATGCGCGCGACGAGTTCCGTCATACATCCGTTATCGCTCCCGTGTGCAAGGGCAGCATATGCGGCTTCGGCTTCGGAAGCTATTATCTCGCTGTTCAAGCTCTCTCAGAGCTTTGAGGACTAAGCGATGACAAGATTTGAAAAACTTTTTGCGGAGCTGCCTGACTCCATAGACTGCGCTCTTATCACCTCTGATGTAAACCGCCGTTATTTTACGGGGATGAAGTCCTCGGCAGGGATAGTAGTTGCGTTCCGCGATAAGGCGTATCTTCTGATCGACTTCCGCTATATAGAAAAGGCAAGGGCGATCGTGACCTCGGCTGAGGTGCTGCTTGCAGGCTCGGAGATGACACAGCTTGCGGAGCTTCTCAAAAAGCACGGCGCTAAAAATGTAGCGATCGAGTCTCAGACTATGACAGTCGCAAGGCTCAAGAGACTCAAAAAGGGTCTTACAGATGCGGATTTTGACGATTCCTCTGCACTCAGCAATGCGATAAACCGTCTCAGAAGTGTCAAGGATGCGGATGAATGCGAATGCATACGCAAGGCTCAGGAGATCGCAGAAAAGGCGTTCGATGCCATTCTCGGCTTCATAAAGGTCGGCGTTACCGAGCGCGAGATAGCTCTTGAACTGAACAGGCAGATGTTCCTGAACGGTGCGGAGGATATTTCCTTTGAGACGATCGCACTTTCGGGTGCGAACACCTCAATGCCGCACGGCGTGCCCTCGGACAAGAAGATCTGCGAGGGAGAATTTGTTCTGATGGACTTCGGCGCTGTATTCAACGGCTATCACAGCGATATGACGAGGACTGTCTGTGTAGGTCAGCCAAGCGATGAGATGAAGCGCGTTTACAATATCGTTCTTAAGGCACAGGAATGCGCTCTCGAGGGTGCAAGAGCAGGTATTACCGGTGAGGAGCTTGACAGACTTGCGCGTGCTGTGATAGAGGCTGACGGCTTCGGAGAGCAGTTCGGTCACGCTCTCGGACACAGTGTGGGTCTGGAGATACACGAAAATCCGAACGCTCGTCCGAGCGAGAAAAGCGTACTCCCGTCGGGCGCTGTCATTACTGTCGAGCCGGGTATATATATTGAAGGCAAATTCGGTGTGAGAATAGAAGATTTTGTCATTTTGACCGAAAATGGATGCGATAATCTGACGAAAAGTGCAAAAAATATAATAAGTTTGTAATAATATCGCTTTAGGTATTGCAAAAAATCTCATTTTATGGTACAATAAAGTATATACTAATTGACAATTACGGAGGTATTTATATGATTTCAGCAGGAGATTTCAGAAACGGTGTTACATTTGAAATGGACGGAAACGTTGTTCAGGTCGTTGAGTTCCAGCATGTAAAGCCGGGTAAGGGCGCTGCATTCGTTAGAACTAAGTATAAGAACGTTATTACAGGTGCAGTCGTTGAAACTTCCTTTAACCCCACAGCTAAGTTCCCTACAGCTTTCGTTGAGAGACGTGAGATGCAGTACAGCTACAATGACGGCGATCTTTACTACTTCATGGATATGGAGACCTATGAGCAGCTTCCTATTAACGCTTCTGTTCTCGGCGATAACTTCAAGTTCGTCAAGGAGGAAATGCTCTGTACAGTTCTCTCATACAAGGGCAACGTTTTCGGTGTTGAGCCGCCTAACTTCGTTGACCTCGTTGTAACAGCGACAGATCCCGGCTTCAAGGGCGATACTGCTACAAATGCTACAAAGCCTGCTACACTTGAGACAGGTGCAGAGGTAAAGGTTCCGCTGTTCATCAATGAGGGCGAAACTATCAGAATCGACACAAGAACAGGCGAGTATATGCAGAGAGCATAATTTCGCTTGATATATTATTTTTCTGAAAGGGGGAGCTGTTTATGAAGCTTACCGAAAAAATGTCATACTTGCAGGGGCTTATTGACGGTCTCGATATCGACGATTCAACAAAAGAGGGCAAGGCTCTTATCCAGATGACTGATGTAATGCAGGAGCTTGTTGCTTATATTGAGGATCTTCAGAATCAGGTGGACGAGCTTACAGAGCTCTGCGATATTCTTGATGAGGATCTCGGCATTGTTGAGGAGGATCTGTACGATTTCGACGATTGCGACTGTGATTGTGACGAGTGCGACGGCGACTGCGATTGCTGCGACGATGATGATTATGATTTCGATGACGATGACGAGCTTTATGAAGTGACCTGCCCAACATGCGGCGACACTATCCTCCTCGATGAGTCTATTATCGACGAGGGCTCGATGAATTGTCCGAATTGCGATGAGCTTCTTGAATTCGACTACAATGACCTCACTATCGAGGACTTTGAGGAAGAAGCTTCTGACGAAGAATAATTTAGATGAATTACAAAAAAGGCGGAAGTGANNAGTGATTCCGCCTTTTTTTTGTGGAGTGAGCAAAAAATTTTTTGAAAATTCCTGTAACGAAATCTGTACTGCGAGGTCTTATAGTTGCAAGAAGGTGAAACTGTGAGACAGATCGAAGAGCTCTACGAAAAATACTTTCACGACGTCTGCCTTTACTTAATATCGCTCTCACACAACGAGGAGCTTGCCGAGGAGATAACTCAAGAGACTTTTTTCAAGGCGATGAGGTCTGTGAGCAGCTTCAAAGGGGACTGTGATATCAGGGTGTGGCTGTGTCAGATAGCGAAAAACACATATCTGACACATATGAAGAAAACAAATCGTTTCAGCGGAGGGGAAGTTCCCGAAACGGTGAACGACAAATCGCCGAGCATAGAAAGTGTGCTCGAAAACAGTCAGCAGTCGCTGGAGATACACAAGGTGCTCCACACGCTTGAAGAGCCTTACAAGGAGGTTTTCAGCCTGAGAATATTCGGCGAGCTGTCGTTCAGGCAGATCGGTGAGATCTTCGGAAAGTCGTTATAAAGATAATCCGCGAAAGTGCGTGAATAAAGCTCCGTCAAAGCGTTCATAATATGTTCGAGGGATATTCTCCCTGAAATTAATTCCATTTATGGAGAAAGGCGGATCAGTATGAACGATCAGAACCGTAATTCAACAGATTCACAGAACAAGAGCGTGCAGAAGTCTCAGAACAAGAAGGAGCAGAGCCCGC
>DHYN01000070.1:88847-99496 GCA_002414125.1 Ruminococcus sp. UBA5129
CCTGCAATAAGCGCGATGAGTCCGAGGTTTGAGCTCTTATCCGAGGAGGTCTTATCCTTCTTGCTGTTTTCCTTTTCGGAGGAGCTGTCATCGTCCGAGTCGTTGTCGGAGCTGTGATTCCTGCTCGGAGTATCGTTGTTTTTCTCGGCTTCTTCCTCGTCATAGGTCTGCTTGTCGTTTGATTCTCCGCTTCCGCCGTCATTCGATGCTCCTGCGAGATTTCCTGTGCTGCCTGCCTCGATACCGCCGTTTTCCTCGGCTGCAAATGCGACTACCCACGCAAGCGCGGAATTCCAGTTTATCGTACATTCATTTACGCACCAAGCCTCAATGTGGTCGAGATAGCACTTCTGCGGAGCGATCGTTCCTTTCTTCCAACCCATTCCGCGCACCCACGGATCCTGCATTCCTGAGTTCGGTCCGCCCGACATAACGCCGCACGGCGCTTTCGGGAAGGTCGGATCCACCTGATTCGACCAGTAACGGTGATGTGGATTTTCAACGGCATGAGTGCCGTAGCCTGTTACATATGAGTAGTCCATAGCGTTTCTGCCGAGGAGGTAGTCGATTCCTCCGATAACACCGCTGAGGTATTTTTTCTCATCGGAAAGCAGGTACGCATACGCCATAACTATTGAATTGTCGGCAACGAACGAGTTCGATCCCCACTGATAGCCCTTGTCGCTGTCGTTGTAGCTAAGAGTGCTTTGACCGTAGGGGAGTCCATATCCCTGCCCTGCTTCGAGGTCAAGATAGTGGTCGGAGGCATTGCATATGCTGCTTACAGCCTTATTATAGTCGTCAGACTTGACCTTGTCCTTATTGAGCGCGATGCTGAAGGTTCCGAGCGCAGCGGTGTTTCCCCAGTCGAATGTGCCTACGGTATCAACGCTTTCACCGCCGCCGAGAGTCGTTTGACAGCCGAGGAAGTATTCGGAAGCCTTTGCATCGGAGTAGTATTTCTCGTCACCAGTTGTAATATACAGCTCACATGCTGCCCAGTAAAATTCATCCGAGGCGTCATTATCGCCGTAAGCGCCGCCGCCTACCGATTCATCGAGAGGAGCGTACATGGACGGATGCTTCTTTGCGGCATCGTATGTGCGCTTTGCAGCATCGAGACACTCGGCGGCAAAATCGTCATCTATACCCTTCCAAAGACGAGCTGCCTGAGCCGCACATGCAGCGAGATTGAGCGTTGCAGCCGTTGTGGGAGGCTTTATAACACGTTCGAGATCATCATCTGCGGGAGCTACCGCAAGCGCCGTCCACTTGTAGTCATGTACCTTGTGGTAGACCATATCCTTGTATTCGCCGCTGTCAACGATCATCTTGAGCATCCATTCCATTTCCCAGCGAGCCTCGTCAAGAAGATCGGGAGCATTATTGCCGCATTCGGGGATGAGCATAGTGCCGTCACCGTAGACATCCTCAAATCCGTATTTGATAGCAGTTTCGTATTGGTTCTGCATCAGCCAGAGAGAGAGACCTCCGTTTACAACATACTTTCCGTGGTCGCCTGCATCGTACCAGCCGCCTGAAACGTTGAGCGAACCGCTTGAGCCGTTGTATCCCCATGTCTGCTCGATCGTGGCGTTGTCGGTTGTGTGACCTGCTTTACGCGCGAGAGCGTTTGTGTCGCCCGATGAGATGAACTTGCTTTCTATATCAATACCGCTTCTGTTCTGGTAGAAATAGTTTAGCGAATCGTAGAGCATTGCCGAATAGATCTTTGTATCGCCGACCTTGAACTCGCGGCTCTCCGCACCGTTTGATGCAACGATATGGAAAGTTCCCTCATCCTTGAGATCTGAAAAATCGAGTGTGTGAACTACATCCTCGGAATCGGCGTCCTTGCCAAAATACATACTTTTTCCCGAATAGACTTTTTTGCCTGAATCGTCCACAACGTCAAAACTCACGCTCTTTTTGTCGGTGCACAGGAGGGTAGCCTTTTTGGTGCAGTCGGTGAAATAGCCGACCTGATTTGTGAGAATGTCGGCGCGCTTCCATTCCTCGGGAGCTTGATAGTCGTTCTCGCTGCTTGTGAGATCAACGAGGGACATGTTGTCGAATGTGATGACTGTTCCGGCAGGGAAACAGCCTCCCTGAGTATACTGACCGTCGCCGCCGAGGTGGAACGCCCATTCCGCAACGTCAAGCGACTGGCTTGCAGTAAATGTCAGATCGACCTTTTTTGTCTCGTTTGCACCGATCTGTATCGGATCCCAGCAACTTTCGAAGTCGCCTGCGCCCGTAGACATGTTGTGCCAGATTTCGACCTTTCCATCGAGATTACCGATCTTTGTGTAGTATTTTCCGCTGTTTGACGGGGTTATCTCGTAAGTTACCCTATACTGATGACCGCTCACGATCTTGAGTCCGCGGTGACGGAACTGGCAGTCCCAGCGATCCTCGCCTCCGTTTGAGACTCCGCCGGGATTGACGATCGTGATCTTGTAAACTCCGTTGCCGATGTCGAAGTCCATTTTGCCTGTTTTGGACTCGCATACATGCCACGGCAGACCTACGCCGTTTTCAAAGTCGGTCGGTCCGAGCTGTTCTCCTGCGAACGCGGTGAGGGTCGAGCCGATGATCGACGGGATAACGCTTCCCGAGGCGATAACAGCGGCAGCGATCGCGGAAAAAGCTCTGTTTTTCAGATTTCTGCTCATTATATGAACCTCCATTGATATTAAGTCCGCATAGAATGATACGCACGTTTTTCCGACAAGCCTATACTCGAAAGCACACACACATTCACTATGCAGACAGTGTTTCATACAATCCTCTACGCCGCTACTGCGGCTAAATTAAGATAGACGTTGTCTGCCTTGATTTTAGAGGATCGGTATCATTGATCCATTATTAACTTTATTACATTTCGGAGAGAAAGTAAAGGGGATTACAAAAAGTTTACAATTCATACGCACAAATTTTGATTTTTGGAAATAAATGGATAAAAATTCGATTCTGCATAAAAAAGAGACCTCNNAGTGAATGTGTGTGTGCTTTCGTACAGAATACAGATCATCTTCCAAGCAGATCGTAGAGCTTAGCGTGGAGCGATGACATGGCAGTTTTGCCTATGAAGCTGTCGTTGTCGATGAACCCGCCTGTGAAACTGCCGTCAACAAAGACTGCGCATGTTGAATCGGTGTATGGGACAAGCTCAACGAGAGTCGATGAACCGTCCTTGAGCGTGCATTTGCTTGAAAGGAGCGGTTCGGAATACTCGACAGAAACGTTTACGTTTATATCGGTGTATTTGAGGAACTGTACCGAATTATACATGTTTGCAAACGCATCCGCAGCGTCCTTGTCGTAATCGGAGAGCTTCTTTCCGTCAAGTGTAAATATATCGGAGGAGTCTCTCTCGAATTTATCGGTCTTTCCGTTAAATGTGATCTCAAACGAAGCCGCATCATTGATATGCGTATTGCTAATCTTTTCAACTACAAAGTCGATCGGATTGTTTCGGACATAGCTGTTGTCGCCCTTGAGGTAGAGCGCTGCCTGCTTTGTATCCTCGAAGAGAACGTGGACAAATCCGCGTTCTTCCTCATCCTGATTATAAGCGAAGAGGAACTTTTTCTGCGTACCGTCCGAGCCTGTGATAACAAGCTCGGCATATGGATCGTCAAAGCCGTATTCTGTAAGTTTTTCGGAACTGCTGTCAAGGAAAAGCTGAGCCTCGGTCCTCGAAATGACATTGGTGATCGCCGTAACAGCGGTATTATCTACCTGAAGCTTCGAGTAAGCCGCAGGGAATTTCCACTGGTACGCTTCCTCATCGAATGAAAGATCAACGACAGTCTCTCCGCCGCGGATTATTTTTATCCCGACGATCTCATTCGTTTCGTATGGTACGAGCGCCTTTGTTTTGAGGTCGTCTATCCTTGCCTTAAGCGTATCTCCGATCGAGTAATCAACGGCATAGATCTTTGAGCTGCCCTCTTTCATGACGTAGTAGTAATCGCCTGTAGGACTTGACTTTCCGACATAGACCTTGTAATCGGTGCTGCCGCTTTTTGCGGTGATAACGGTCGGATCATCGAGACCGTAGTCAGCCTTATTTTGATCGGAAGCATCGCCGTAATCGGTGAGCGCAGTGAGCTCGCTGAGGTAGGTCACAACGTACCGGCAATATTCAGAGTCGACTGTAAAATCGTCAAAATCAACGAAATTCCAGCTATGGTAGTTGTCAGACGGGTCGATCTCTGCGGTAAATTCTCCGCCGTTCGGGATATTGAACGTCAGCGTTAATATAGTATCGCTGTCGAATTTGAAAAGCATGTACTCGTCAAGAAGCTCGGACTGTTCTTTTTTTGCCTTATCGTCCTTTGTCTTGATGATGATGAAGCATGTTATCGAGCCGGCTGCGAGTATGCCCATAGCTATTAGTGCAATGATAAGCTTTTTCATCAGGAATGTCTCCTTCTGAGCCATACGATAGCGCCGAAAACGGCTATAACGATAGGCGCGATAATGAACTTGTTCATAACGGATGTAGCTTCCTCAGCGTTTCTGAATGTAAGGTAGTCGTAAACGGTATCCTTGTTTCCGATGTCCATGTTGACGTCGGAGTTGTACATCCATGTGATAGTAGTGAGGAACTGAGTCTGTGCAAGCGAGGTCGAAAACAGAGCGGGGTCTCTGATTATATCGTCTGTACCGAATACAACGAGCTTTGAGCCGTTAGACTTGTTATAAGCGTAGAATGCAAGCTCAAGGGCGAGATTGTCAAGCTTTGAAGCATCGCCGGCTGTCTCGGCATTTCCGCCGCAGGGAGTACTCTTCGTAGTGTATGTGTAATCTGCGCTTAATGTATTAGTGATGAGCGCAGACTTCTCGAGGAAAGCGCTGTCGGAGGTGTTAGTGCGGTAAAGGCTTCGGGTATTTGAGATACCGTCTGCTATGCCGTTGAGCGAATCCACCTGACTTAGGATCTCGGACGTGAGATCAACGGTGAAGCTGTCCGTAGCGGCAACGAATGTGATGTTAAACACGCTTGCATCCTGCTCTGAATTTCTGTTTGTCATCATGCGGACGGGAGCGGTTTCGGTGATAATGTTGTAGTCGAGACCGATCTCGTACTTTTCAAGCACTTTTTCGATGTTGGTGAAGCGTCCTTCTTTTTCGCAGGGAGGGATGAGCATGGAGATGTTTCCTCCGTTTGAAGCATAATCGAGGAGCTTGTCAGCCTCGTCCGAAGTGATGTCCTCTGTCGGACCTGCAAGGAGGACGATCGAAGCGTCCGCCGGAACCGATGCCTCGGAAGCGAGGTCGAGAGTCTTAACATCATAGTTGTCCTGCTTGAACATCTTGACAACAGTCGAGTACTCATTGTCAAGGGCGGGCTCGCCGTGACCTGTCATGAAGTAGATAGTCGGGAGCGAACCGCCTGTAACGATCTTGATAGCGCCTGCGAGGAGTTCCTCGCCTGCATAAGAGGTCATCTGATTGGTCTGATCCGCATCGGCGTACTTGTAGGGGAAGATCCTTGAACGGGAGATATGCTTCACAAGGGAATCGTGCTTTACAACGATGTCGCCCTGCTTGAGACTGACAGTTCCACTGGGATTGATGATGCTCTCGATCTGCGGCTCTGCGTCAATATCGACCTCGTGGAGCGTGATATTGTCGCGCTTGTCGAACTGATTGAGCTGATAGTAGAGCGCGAGACATGACGGATCCTGACGGAGCAGATCCATCGGGTAGAGGAAGTAGATGTCGATCTGTTCGTTTTTGGTTTCCTCAAGGAGCTGCATTGTAGTGTCGGTGAATTCGTATGTGGACTTGGCTGTCATATCGAAGCTCTTATCGAAGTAGCTCACAGCCATATTGATAGGTACGAGCACAAGCAGGAGAAGTACGGCGATGACAATTGCGATCGCACCGGAAAAATTGAATTTGCGTTTGTTTTTCATGGCAATTACCCCCTGTTCCAGCGTCTCTTCTCAATGGAGATAATAGTCCAGCCGAGGAAGAGGATCACTGCCGATATGAAGAATACTATGTCTGAGAGACGGATAAGGCTCTGGGAGAAGTACTCGAATTTTGGCTGAGCAGCAAATGCGTAGAGCACCTTCTGAAGCCACGGTATCCTGCTGATGAAAGCGGTACGCGAGAAGTCGTCAATGTAGAGCATTACGAGCATGGAAACCTCACCAAGAATAGCGGCGATGATAGAATTATCTGTGAATGACGACATGAGCATGCCGATAGTGATGCACATTGTTCCCCAGCAGAAGAAGCCGAGATAAGCGCAGAAGAGCTGCGATGCTGCAACGCTTCCATTGAGTGCGGTAACGATCGGGAAGACCGACGAGCACGCGAGCATGAAGAGGAAAACGACCTCATTTGCGAGGAATTTGCCGATAACGATCTTGAAGGTGTTGTTTGGCGAAGTCATCAGAAGCACCTCAGTGCCGTATTTGCGTTCATCGGAGAACGTTCTCATCGTCAGGATGGGAATGATGAACAGGAAGAATAGCATTACGTTGTAGAAAACGTTGGTGAATGAGAAGTAGTATGTACTCGAGTCAATATCAGCAATACCGTTGTTGAACATATAAGTGAAGATCAGCATAAAGAGCGCTGCGATAAAATATGCAAACAGGGTATAGAAGAATGACTGGAGCTCTTTTTTAATAATTGAGAACATTATTCTTCCTCCTTTTTGTCATCCTTGGAAGCTGAAGCCTTTTCTGCTTCCTCTTCCTCAAGCTCATCGAGCATGTCCTTGAGTGAATTTTTCTTTGAAGGCTGGTTGATGATCTTAACGAAAACATCCTCAAGATTGGGCTTTTCCGTGAAGATCTCGATAAGGCGGAGGTCGTTGCGGACGAGCGCTGACATGATATCGCCGCGTATCTTGTCGATGTCTCCGCTTGTCTGGATACGGAGCGAGTAGGTATCGCCGCCCTCGTTCTCTGTTCCGATGACTGACTTTACGCCCTTGATCGTTTTGAATACGGATTCGATCTTAGAAAGGCTGCCGCCGATCTTAGCGTTGATAACGAGTCTGTCCTTGAAGGTGCTTTCGAGATTTTCGATAGTGTCGATAGCCTTGATGTTGCCTTTGTTTATGATTACGACGCGATCACATACCTCGCTTACTTCGCTGAGGATATGCGAACTAAAAATGACCGAGTGTTCCTTTTTGAGATCCTTGATGATGCTGCGGACCTCGATCACCTGATTCGGGTCGAGACCGACNNCAGTCGGCTCGTCAAGAATGAGGAATTTCGGGTTGCCGAGGAGCGCCTGAGCAAAGCCGACACGCTGTTTATAGCCCTTGGAAAGGTTTTTTATCAGGCGGTTCTCCATATCGGAGATCTTGAGCAGTTCCATAACTCGCTTGATCTCGCTTTTGCGTTTAGCGCGTGGTATCTTCTTGAGACCTGCGCAGAAGCTGAGATACTCGCTTACCTTCATATCCGGATAAACGGGGGGGATCTCGGGGAGATAGCCGATCTCCATTTTAGCCTTTGTGGACTGAGTGGAGATGTCGTGACCGTTGATGGAAACGGTACCGCTTGTCATCGGGAGATAACCTGCTATCATGTTCATAGTAGTGGATTTGCCCGCGCCGTTAGGACCGAGGAATCCAAGAATCTCATTGTCGTTGATAGTAAAGCTGATATGGTTGACGGCTCTGTTCTTGCCGTAGAACTTTGTCAGATTTTCAATTTTAATCATGAGCTTCTCCTTTCAGATATACTATTATAATATAAAAAGATGCGGTACAGCGGGATGAATGTTCACTGTTTATAAGACCGCATAATTATGCAATTTAATTATGCCAGAAAAATATTAACGTGGTATGAACTAAGTGTGTATAAAATATTAATACTACAAAATTGGGGACAAAAGTTCCCATGAACTTATGCTATAGTCATAATTGATAATACCCCAATATTGTGTAAGTTTTGTGAAAGATTTCTGTTAATGGATTGAATTCAAATCTATATTGTAAAATAAATGAAGTTATTAATATAATCGCGGAATACCGGCGATCTTTAAAAGGGAAGATTTAGCATAATGACCAAAAACAAAGTCGGCTTTGTGTGCATTGCACCAAAATCACTTTTATTGCACCTTTAAAATTGCGTAAACTGTTGACATTCATTCTAAATAGGGATATAATTGAATTGAAAATATAGGGGGATTGTCTCTATAGCTATATGCTTTTGCGGACAGTCGGTGCTCCGTTTGCAGCGGCATTTCCGTTAGTTGTATGTTTCAACGGAAATATTCCCGGATTTATCTATTTTCTAAATCTATTATTACGAGAGGGGTTATTCTTATGATAAGTAAGAAGAACAAGTCACGCGTAGCGGCTTTACTCGCGGCTACCGTATCGGCAACAGCGATCCTTCCTTCGCTCGTTTCCTCTATGAGCGCTTCTGCTGCTTCTGAGGATACTTATGCAGGAAGATTTGAGTCTCTTTACAAAGACATCATCTATGATGGTCAGAAGAACGGTTACCTCAGCCAGAACGGAAACGGCGAAGGCTCATGGGGTATCCCTTATCACTCGGTAGAGACAGTTATCTGTGAGGCTCCTGACTACGGTCACGAGACAACTTCAGAGGCTATGTCCTACATCGTTTGGATGTCTGCAATGAGAGACGTTCTCGGCGCTTCATCAACCAACGATCTCGCTGCTACAAGCGACCTCAAGAAGTCATGGACAACTCTTGAGGCTATCATCCCCGGCTGGTCAAAGGCTGCCGGCACATATGACACAAGCTATTTCAACGGTAAGTCCTTCTGGCAGCAGTCTAACGGTATCAAGGCTGACTCTGCTCCCGAGCTCGATACTCCCGAGGAGTATCCTACACATAATCAGGGCGGCGATGCTAATAACCCGCTTTACAGCGCATTTAAGTCTGCTTACAGCTCGGACAACGGTTACTACCTCATGCACTGGCTCGCTGACGTAGACGACTGGTATGGCTTCGGCGGCGGTGATGGTCACTTCACATTCATCAACACATTCCAGAGAGGCCGTCAGGAGTCTTGTTTCGAGACAGTTCCCCATCCTTGTCTTGAAGAGCTCAAGTACGGTAACTCACAGGACGGTATCAAGGGTATCTTTAACGGCGTAGGCAACGTTGCTCCCCAGTATGCGTTCACAAACGCTCCTGACGCTGAGGATCGTGCTATTCAGGCTGTTTACTTTGCAAACCTCTTCAATGCAGGCGATTCTTCTGTAACCGCTTTAGCAGGTAAGATGGGTGACCAGTGCCGTAACGATATGTACGATAAATACTACAAGAAGATCGGCTGTCAGGATATCATGGCAAGCGGTACGACCGGCGATCTCGAGAACGGTAAGCACTACCTCATGGCTTGGTATACTTCATGGGGCGGAGATCTCTCATCTCAGTACAGCTGGGCATGGCAGATCGGCTGTTCACATGCACATGAGTTCTACCAGAATCCTCTTGCTGCTTACGCTCTTCTCTATGATAAGGGTCTTAACTCCGGCATGAAGGCTTCGGGTGCTACTGCTGACTACGAAGAGTCACTCAAGAGACAGCTCGAGATGTATCTCTGGCTTCAGTCTGCTGAGGGTCCGATCGGCGGCGGTTGTACAAACTCTGTTGACGGTCGTTACCTTAAGTACGGCGACAGAAACACATTCTATGATATGGCATACGTTGCTCACCCTGTATACGCTGACCCGGGTTCAAACCACTGGATCGGTAACCAGGTATGGGCTATCCAGCGTCTTGCTGAGCTCTACTACTATGTATGCCAGAACGGTGATGCTTCCAACGGCAAGATCAAGCCCGGCGGACTCACCATCGAAAAGGCTCTCGAAGCTATCCTCGACAGATGGATCGACTGGTTCATCACCAACATCAAGTGGGATCAGGCTGACGAGAACGGTAACGAAGTTAAGTATCAGATTCCTTCAAACCTCAGTTGGGGCGAGATCGATGAGGATAACGATGGTTCGCCTGATGACTGGTCATTCAACAAGGATAACCAGCCTGCTACATGGACCGGCACATACAGCGAGTCTGCTAACAAGAACTACCACTGTGAGATCACAGGCTACGGCTACTCAGACGTTGGTTGTGTATCTTCACTCTGTAATACTCTTATCTGCTATGCGGCTGCTAAGAATGTAGATTCTAAGGCTGCTCAGAACGGCGGATCTTCACTTGCTGAAGAGGCTCTCCTCACAGCTAACAAGCTTCTCACATATCAGTATGATGCAGCTCGTGACGATATCGGTCTCTCATACGTTGAGCACAACGGAAGCCTTGGTCGTCTCTTCTCACAGAGCGTTTACATTCCTACTGCTTACAAGGGAACAATGCCTGACGGTTCTGTTCTCGAGAATGGCGCTACATTCGCTTCTATCCGTAAGAGCTACGAGAAGGAAGAGAAGTTCATGGAACTCAAGAACGCTTACGAGTCAACAGGTTCTACTGAGGACGTTGATCTCACATACCACAGATTCTGGCATGCTGGTGATGCTACTGTTTCTTACGGTATGATGGCACTCCTCTTCCCGGATGTTGAGCCTTACGCTGAGGGCGGCGAAACAACTACAGATTCTGACCTTAAGGTTACTATTTGGGGTGATGCAGACGTTGACGGTGAGGTAACTATCGCTGACGTTACTG
>DHYN01000070.1:99697-113374 GCA_002414125.1 Ruminococcus sp. UBA5129
CGGTTTTTGTATTTCACGACAGCAGTATTTATATCTGATATATTGAGACGTTATTTAAGTCGCTTTTCCCGCGTTTTTTATTTGTAAAAGGCTTGCTTTTTTTTGCGAAAGGTGTTATAATAATATAATAGCATAATTATGCAATTATTGAGAAAGCAGGCGATATAGTGTTAAGAAGCATGACCGGCTACGGCAGAGCACAAAACATCCTCAACGGACGCGATATAACCGTCGAGATCCGTTCTGTAAATCATAGATATTACGAGTATTCGTCACGCGTTCCACGAGCCTTCGGTTATCTCGATGAGAAGCTGAAAACGCTCTTCAAAAGCTCCGTTTCGCGAGGAAAGGTCGAGGCTTCTGTCACGATCAACACGATCGAGGGAAAGGATCAGGTTATCCGCATAAATCTCGGTGCTGCCGAGGGCTATATCAGCGCACTCCGTGGTGCGGCAGATGCTCTTGGGCTCGAGGACAATCTCAAGCTTTCAAATCTCATCAAGCTTCCCGATGTTTTCAATGTTCAGAAGGCTCCTGACGATGAGGAGCAGATCTGGACGGACGTTTCATCGGTCGCAAACGAGGCGCTTGCCAAGTTCGTAGAAATGCGTACTGTAGAAGGTTCAAGACTTAAGAGTGATGTTCTCGAAAAGGCTGCGAATATTGAGATTATGGTCGGCGAGGTGGAGAAAATTTCTCCCGAAACGGTTGAAAATTATCGAAATCGGCTCTACACCAAGCTGTGTGAGGTGCTCGAAAGCAAGGATATCGATGAGCAGCGTATCCTCACCGAGGCTGCTATTTTTGCCGACAAGGTCGCTGTCGATGAGGAGACTGTCCGCCTGAGAAGCCACATTGCCCAGCTTAGAGATATGCTTGAATCGGAGGATGCTGTCGGCAGAAAGCTTGATTTTCTCGTTCAGGAGATGAACCGCGAGGTGAATACTATCGGATCGAAATCACAGAATATAGACATTGCTCGGCTCGTTGTCGATATGAAGTCAGAAATCGAAAAGATCCGCGAGCAGATCCAGAATATTGAATAAGGTGATCCTATGAGGCTTATAAATATAGGCTATGGAAATATGGTCTCTGCGGAGAGAATAGTGACGATCGTAAGTCCCGAATCCGCTCCGATCAAGAGACTTATCCAAGAGTCGCGCGACGATGGAAGAGCTATTGACGCTACATACGGCAGAAAGACCCGTGCTGTCATAATTATGGACAGCGGTCATGTGATCCTTTCGTCACTTATCACCGAGACTCTTGCCGCAAGAATAAACGGACAGGGAGGAACCGAAAATGAATAAAGGCAGACTTATCGTATTCTCCGCACCCTCCGGATGCGGAAAGGGTACAATGCTTGAAGAGATCTGCAAGGACGACAAGTTCTCCTGCTCGATCTCCGCAACGACCCGCGCTCCGCGTGTGGGCGAGGTCGATGGCGTAAACTACCACTTTTTAACACGCGAGGCTTTTGAGAAGCTGATCGCCGAGGACGGTATGCTCGAATATGCGCAGTATTGCGAGAATTATTACGGCACTCCGCTCAAGCCCGTGAACGACATGCTCGATGCGGGAAAAAACGTGATACTCGAGATAGAGGTGCAGGGTGCGATGAAAGTCAAGGCGCTTCGTCCGGATGCTCTGCTCATCTTTGTGCTTCCGCCTTCGATCGCCGAGCTCAGACGCCGCCTGCTCAAGCGCGGTACGGAGGAGCTTGACGTGATCGAAAAACGTGTTTCACAGGCAGCCCGTGAAATCGACGAGGCTGTAAATTACGATTATGTTATTGTAAACGATGCTCTTGAGGATGCTGTTGCCGACTTCAAGGCTGTAATAAAGGCAGAGTCGCTTAAAACCGAGTTTGCCGCCGAACAAATTCATGAGGTGAAGAAAAATGCTTAGACCCGCAGTAAACCAGATAATTTCAAAGAACGAGAGCTGTTATTCACTTGTGCTCGCTGTTGCAAAGCGTGCAAGAGAGATCTCACAGGATCTCTACGACAACAACCAGATACTTGAGGAAAAGCCCGTCAAGACCGCTGTTGAGGATATCGCAAGCGGAAGATACAAGATCAACTATCTCGATCAGGGCGAATGAAATGCCTTTGATCGCTGAGGTCGCCGTCAGCAATACGGCGTATTCGTTCGACATGCTTTTCAGCTATCGGTTTCCGGAGGGTGTATCTGCAAAGTGCGGATGCAGAGTCCTTGTGCCGTTCGGCAGAACGAATAAGCCGCGTATCGGCGTTATCATGGGGATCTCCAACGGTGAAACGAAGCGGCTGAAGTCCGTAACAGAGGTCATCGACACGGAGCCCGTTATTTCAGACGAGCTTTTGAAGCTCGCAGTTTATCTCAGGGAAAATACCTTCTGCACCTACTTTGAAGCCGTCAGGGCTATGCTGCCGCCCGCAATGAGTATTACTGTAAGGGAGACCTATTCCCTCGCTGGCGATTTTGCCGCTTATGACAGTCTCAGCGGAGAGGCGGCAGGTCTGCTCGATGCGCTGAGAAACGCAATTGACAAAAAAGCGTTCGATGCTCTTTGCAGCTCGGCGCTTGAGTGCGGTCACAGAAAGCTTCTGAATGAGCTTTGTGAAAAAGGTGCACTCGATTCCGACAGCGTTCTGAGACAGAACGTCGGTGATGCGTCCGTGAGGATGATAAGACTCAGCGACAATTACTGCACCGACCCGTCCCGATTCAGACTTACGCCCAAGCAGAGGAAGGTTGCCGATTTTCTGAGCGATTGCGGCTGTGCGGCAGAAAAAGAGGCTGCATATATGTGCGGCGTTACGTCTGCTGTCGTGAAGAGACTTTGCGATGCGGGAGCTGCCGAGCTTTACGAGGCAGAGGTGCTCCGCAGCGTAGAATGCGGGGAACACGAAAAACGCAGCATTGATGAGCTTGTCCTTTCGGATGACCAGCAGCATGTGCGAAACGAAGTCCTCGAGGTAATCAGAATGAACGTGCCAAGGGTCTTTTTGCTCCACGGTGTTACGGGAAGCGGCAAGACTGCGGTATTTGAAAGACTTATCTTCGATACGATCGAGCTCGGTCGTACCGCTCTGCTTATGATCCCTGAGATCGGGCTGACTCCGCAGATACTAAAGCGCTTCAGGTCGCTTTTCGGAGATGATGTCGCTGTTATCCACAGCGGACTGTCTCTCGGTCAGCGGCTTGACGAATACAAGAGAATTAAACGCGGAGATGCAAGGATCGTTATAGGTACGAGAAGTGCGGTATTTGCTCCGCTTGAAAATATCGGACTCATCATAATGGACGAGGAGGGAGAGCGTTCGTATAAATCGGATGCTTCACCGCGATTCCATGCATGTGATGCCGCCAAGCAGAGATGTGCTTACCACAAGGCGGCGCTCCTGCTCGCATCGGCGACTCCATCGGTGGAAAGCCGATATCTGGCGGAAAAGGGCGGCTACAGGCTGCTCGAAATGAAAAAGCGATACAGCAGCAACCCTCTTCCAAAGGTCGAGATGATCGACATGAATATTGAGAGGCAGGAAGGAAATAAGTCGGAATTCAGCCGAAAGCTCGTCAAGGAGATCACAGATAACCTCCAATGCGGAGAACAGACCATTCTTCTCCTCAACAGGCGCGGCTACCACACGATCATGAGCTGCTGCGACTGCTATCAACCGATCTATTGCCCGAACTGCTCGGTTCCGCTGACGTTCCATAAGGCGAACGGCATGATGATGTGCCATTACTGCGGTCACACCGCTGAACCCGCAGAAAGCTGTCCGTCATGCGGCTCCACACGGCTTAAGAGCATGGGCTTCGGCACTCAGCGGCTCGAGGATGAGCTGGGGATGTATTTCCCTGCGGCAAGAATTCTCAGAATGGACGCTGATACGACATTTTCACGCTTTTCATACGAAAAGAATTTCGCGGATTTCCGCGACGGAAAATACGATATTATGATCGGCACTCAGATGATCGGCAAGGGACTTGACTTCCCGAATGTCACGCTCGTTGGGGTGCTGTCGGTGGATAAATCCCTGTATGCAGGCGATTTCCGCAGCTATGAGCGCACCTTCTCGCTGATAACTCAAGTAGTCGGCAGGAGTGGCAGAGGCTCACAGGCAGGTCGTGCTCTGCTCCAGACATTCATCCCCGACCACTATGTTATGAATCTGGCTGCCGAGCAGGATTACGATGCGTTCTACGCCGAGGAGATCGCTATCCGCAGGGCAATGATCTTTCCGCCTGTCTGCGATATGTGCATTTTCTGCTTCGCCGGAGCTGACGAGGCGGCGGTCAAGNNAGCTCGGTTCGGAGGCTGTTCTCGGACTTATGAATGTTAAGCTCCGTGAGCTCTGCCCGAAAACTCCCGTCCGCGTTCTCGGACCTGTCAAGTGTTCATACGGTCGTATCAACGGTAAATTCAGATACAGAATAATAATCAAGACTAAAAATACAAGCGAAATGAGAGGCTTCATCTCCGATATGCTCGTAAGTGGCGCTGCGCTCCGTGAGATGAACGGAGTCTCGTTTTATGCCGACATGAACGGCGATGCGGGCGTATGATGACGCCGATCTATGAAATACTAATGAAAGGGTGATTCCAATGGCATTAAGAAAGATCCTTACCGACAGCGACCCTATACTCCATAAGGTTTGCAGACCAGTGGAAAACTTCGATGAAAAGCTCGCTCAGATCCTCGATGATATGCATGAGACACTCGACAAGGCTCAGGGCGTTGGTCTCGCAGGTCCGCAGATCGGACTTTGCAGAAGAATTTTCATCATGCACCTCGATGAGGACACCATCATTGAGGCTATAAATCCCGAGATCATTAAAAAGAGCGGCGTTCAGCGCGTTCTGGAGGGATGCCTTTCGTGTCCCGACCGCTGGGGTTATGTGAAGCGTCCGATGAAGGCTACCCTCAGAGCTCAGGACAGAAACGGAAACTTCTACGAGCGCGAGTTCACTGAGCTCGGAGCACAGTGTGTCTGCCACGAGAACGATCATCTTGACGGTCACGTTTTCACGGAGATCGTTGAGGAATTTGTCAGACCCGAGGAGCTTGAATAATATGAAAATTGTTTTTATGGGAACTCCCGATTTTGCGGTGCCGTGTCTGAGAACTCTTGCCGAGAGCAAGCACGAGATCGCAGCGATATTCACCCAGCCAGATAAGCCAAAGGGACGCGGCTACAAGATGATCCCGACTCCCGTAAAGGCTGCGGCGCTCGAATACGGCATCCCCGTATATCAGCCGCTATCGCTCAGAAAGGGCGATGACGCTGCGGAGTCGATCAGAATTTTGAATGATATTGCTCCCGATCTGATCGTTGTAACGGCATACGGACAGATATTGCCGAAAGAGGTACTTGAGCTTCCGAAGCACGGCTGTATCAACATCCACGCGTCTCTTCTGCCTGCTTACAGAGGTGCAGCTCCGATAAACTGGTGCATCCTCAACGGCGAGACCGTTACAGGAGTAACTTCCATGATGATGGAGGAGGGTCTTGATACGGGCGATATGCTCATCAAGAGATCCACCGGCATAGGCAAAAACGAGACTTATCAGGAGCTTTATGCAAGGCTCTCTGTCATGGGGGGAGAGGTGCTTGCGGAAACCCTTGAAGCGATCGAAAACGGCACTCTCACCCGTGAGAAGCAGGACGATTCGCTTAGCAGCTATTCCCCCATGATACGCAAGGAGATGAGCGCACTTGACTTCTCAAAGAGCGCCGATGTGATTCACAATACCATTCGCGGTGTAACGGGATTTACGATGCTCGGAGACAAGAGGCTCAAGGTGTTCGGAAGTGAGATTTCGGACAAAATTGCCGGGAGTGAAGCAAACGGAGAGCTCGTTGATGCGGCTGCGTTTATCGTTAAGTGCGGTGACGGAGGCTGCGTGCGATTTACCGAGGTTCAGCTTGAAGGCAGCAAACGCATGAAAACAGAGGACTTCCTGAGAGGCAAAAAGCTCGAAAAGGGAACAGTCCTCGGCTAACGATAATCTCTAAAACCCCTTTCGGAAAAAAACAGGGTTTATAGAGATCACCTATAGAAAGTGAGGAAAATATGCTTTATTTTTTACTGATATTAATTCTACCCATTATCGCATCCATTAATGTAAAGGCAACATACAGCAAGTATGCAAAGGTACGCAACAGCAGAGGTCTTACGGCAGACGAGGTTGCGCGTAAGATACTTGATGCCAACGGTCTGTACTTTGTTCAGATCGAGCGCGTATCAGGCAATCTTACAGACCACTATGACCCGAGAGCAAATGTTGTCAGACTTTCGGACTCGGTGTACGGCAAGCAGGGCATCGCTGCTATCGGTGTTGCCGCTCACGAGTGCGGTCACGCTGTCCAGCATGCTGAGGACTACGCTCCGATCAACCTCAGAAGCAAGCTTGTCCCGGCAGCCAATATCGGTTCGAGACTTTCGTATATCCTCGTTATCCTTGGTATCGTAATGAGCTATAATCAGGTGCTTATCAATATCGGTATCCTCCTTTTCCTTGCAGTGGTCGCATTCCAGTTCGTAACACTTCCCGTTGAGTTCAATGCCAGCGAGAGAGCTCTTGCAACACTCAGAAATGACGGTATTCTCGATGAGAGCGAGATGCACGGCACAAAGAAGGTACTCACGGCGGCAGCTCTGACATATGTTGTGGCTCTGCTTACGGCTATCCTCAACCTTATGAGACTCATCGCAATGTCAAGGAGACGCTGATGACCGACCCGAGATACCTCGCTGTCGAGCTTCTTGACAAGACGTTCAGAAACGGCAGTTATTCAAATATCCGGCTTGCTCACGGACTCGGCTCATCCGAGCTCAACGATCGTGACAAGAGATTGTGCTCCGCGCTCTACTACGGCGTTATTGAGCGCAGGATAACGCTCGACTATATTATCGGAGGACTCAGCACTCGTCCTGTTGAAAAGCTTGACGGACGAGTGCTGAACATACTCCGCTGCGGTATATACCAGATACTTTTCATGGACAGCATTCCTGACAGCGCTGCTGTCAACGAAAGCGTCAAGCTTGCAAAAAGGTTCGGCAGAACGAGCGCTTCGGGTATGGTCAATGCCGTTTTGCGCGAATTTCTCAGAAGAGGAAAGAATTATCCCGTCCCTATGGACTTCATCCACTCGTCTGAGATACAGTATTCTGCACCGCTGTGGCTCGTAGAGAGTCTTGCGCGCAATTACGGTATCGAACAGATGATTGACCTGCTTAGCGATTCTGTCAAAGCTCCGCCCACGACTATCCGCATGAACAGTACACGCTGCAATGAGGAGGAGCTTTTAGCTGCACTCGGGAGTATTTTGGCGGAAAAAAGTGAGCTGCTCCCTAATTGCTATGATCTTGACGGCGGAGATGTGGTATCGACCGAGGCTTTTGCTAAAGGATACTTCCACGTTCAGGATAAGGCTTCACAGCTTTGCTGCATGGCGCTCGCACCGACCGAAAACGATCGTGTGCTTGACATATGCGGTGCTCCCGGCGGAAAGACCTTCACGATGGCTGAGTTGATGAACGGAAGAGGGGAGATATATTCCTTCGACCTGCACGAGAAGCGTGCCGAGCTTATCAGAAAGGGTGCAGCTCGCCTCGGACTTGAAAATATCAGAGCCGCGGCAGGCGATGCGGCTGTTTTTGACCCGAATCTGCCGAGGTTTACAAAGATACTCTGCGATGTTCCCTGCTCGGGAATAGGCGCGATACGCCGCAAGCCCGAGATCAAATACAAAAACGAGAGCGACTTCGATGCGCTCCCCGATATACAGTACAGAATTGCCGAAAATGCCCTCAATTACCTTGAAGTCGGCGGTGAGCTGGTTTATTCCACCTGCACGCTCAGAAAAAAGGAAAATGATGAGGTCATCGGCAGGCTTCTCCAAAACCACAGTGAGCTTGAAGCAGTGAGCTTCCTCACAGAGCTTGGGAAGCCGTTCGGAGGCGGTACTGCGAGCATCTTCCCGATGCACTTCGGCAGTGACGGCTTCTTCATCTCAAAGGTCAGAAAAGTAAGGTGATAAATTGGAAAAAATTGATATTCTCAGCATGAGCCTTGATGAGATAGAGGCTGAGCTTGTCCTTATGGGCGAGAAGAAATTCAGGGCAAAGCAGATATTTCAGTGGCTTCATTGCAAAAGAATTTTCGATTTTGATGAAATGACTGACATTTCTATCCAATTGAGGAAGCGACTGAAAGAAAAATTTTGTACAAAAAGACTATTTATTGCGAAAAGACTTGCATCTTCTATAGACAATACGGTAAAATATCTTTATAGGCTTTCTGACGGTAACTATGTCGAGACCGTACTCATGGAGTACAGCTACGGACACAGCATTTGCGTTTCCACTCAGGTGGGGTGCAAAATGGGATGCCGCTTCTGCGCTTCGGCGATAGCAGGCTTCGTCAGAAACCTCGAACCCTCGGAGATACTTATGCAGATCTACGAGACCGAGCGTGATTCCGGACTGCGTGTTTCGGGAGTCGTCCTGATGGGGATCGGCGAACCGCTCGACAACTATGACAATGTGACAAAATTCCTCAGACTGCTCTCGGATAAGAACGGGAACGATCTGAGCTTAAGGCATGTTTCGCTCTCAACGTGCGGCATCGTTCCGAGGATATACGACCTTGCGGAGCTGCACTTCGGACTGACTCTTTCGGTCTCGCTCCATTGTGCGGATAACGACAAAAGAAGCGAAATAATGCCGGTCAACCTTACATATAATATGAACAGCCTCATAGAGGCTTGCAGATATTATTTTGAAAGGACAGGCAGAAGGGTGACGTTTGAATACGCGGTCATCGACAATGTCAATTCCTCCGATGCCGATGCCGACAGACTCGCAGACTTGCTGCGAGGCATGAACTGCCATGTCAATCTTATACCGGTCAATACGGTCAAGGAACGTAATTATCGTACCGCGCGTGCAGGAGTTGAGGATTTCGCCAAAAGACTCGGCAAACGCGGGATAAATGCAACCGTGCGAAGAACGCTCGGGAGCGATATAGAGGCTGCGTGCGGTCAGCTCCGCCGCGATGCCATAGATCACAGCACGAATGGAGGTGCAGATAATTGAGATACAGAACAGGTACAGATATAGGTCTTTTGCGCGATGAAAATCAGGATGCCGTAAGATGCGAATATTTTGGTCATGACCTGCTTGCCGTGGTTTGCGACGGAATGGGAGGCGAGCGTGCCGGCAGAGAGGCAAGCGCTCTCGCTATAGAAGAGTTTTTTCAGCGCTTTTCGGCAGGTTATTCAGTGAGCCTGAGCGACGATGAGATTCGCAAGCTTCTGTCAGCTTCAATGTCTGCGGCTAATTCGGTGATATATACAAGAGCTCGGCTCGGATTCAAAAATTTCGGCATGGGTACGACGTGTGTTGCAGCCTTCATAAACAGCAAAACTGCTTTTATCGTCAATGTCGGCGACAGCAGAGCTTACGTCATTACGGACAACGGTCTTGCACAAATAACGGCTGACCACAACTATGCATCTCTGCTGTACGAGCAGGGCAAGATCACCGAGGAGGAGCTCGAGACACATCCTCAAAAGCATATGCTCATAAGAGCGGTCGGTGTTGAAAAGACCGTTCTTACGGATACATTCATCCTTGATTACGATGACAAAATCAGTCTGCTGCTTTGCTCGGACGGACTTTCGGGCTATTGCAGCGACGATGAGATATACGAGGTTATAAAAAATGCTGATTTTGATAATGTAGCTGATGAATTGATTAATCTTGCACTCGGTAAGGGTGGCCGCGACAATATCACCGTTGCGGTAATTTCAGACTGATTCAGGGGGAAAGATAATGGACAAGAACATTGGAAAGAAGCTTGACGGAAGATACGAGATCACCGAGCTTATCGGCGTCGGCGGCATGGCTGACGTGTATAAGGGTGTTGACGTTATCGACAACAAGCAGGTCGCGATAAAGATACTGAAAAAGGAATTTGCCGAGAACGAGGAGTTCCTGCGCCGATTCAGAAACGAATCCAAGGCGATAGCAGTGCTCTCTCATCCGAATATCGTCAGGATATATGACGTCGGTTTTTCTGAGAAGATACAGTATATTATTATGGAGTATATTGACGGTATTACTCTTAAGGAGTATATCGAGGAGGAACAGGTCCTCACATGGAAGGATACAGTCCACTTCATCATCCAGATACTCCGTGCGCTCCAGCACGCTCACGATAAGGGCATCGTTCACCGCGACATAAAACCGCAGAATATCATGATGTTCACTGACGGTACGATCAAGGTCATGGACTTCGGTATCGCAAAATTCGCGCGCGATGACGGCAAGACCGCTACGGATCAGGCTATCGGAAGCGTACACTATATCAGTCCCGAGCAGGCTAAGGGCGACATCACCGATGCCAAGAGCGACATCTACTCGGTAGGTGCGATGATGTACGAGATGCTCACGGGAAGAAAGCCGTTCGACAGCGATAACCCCGTGTCGATAGCGGTTATGCACATGCATGACATCCCCGAGCAGCCAAGAGCTATCAATCCGTCTATCCCACAGGGTCTTGAGGAGATACTCTACAAGGCTATGGAAAAGGATCCTGCAAACAGATATCAGTCAACGACCGAGATGATCTCGGATATTGAGACGTTTAAGGATAATCCCGAGATCACATTCGGCTATTATAACGAGGAACCTGTAAGTGACAATACCCGATTCTTCAATGCCGTGGGCGGTGAACAGACGGCAGAGCAGCCTGTTGTACCGATCATCCCCGATCATCCGTCACCCGCTCAGCCGCCTGCACCGTCTCAGTACGATAACGGCGAATACTACAACGATTACGATGAGGATGACGATGACGATGAGGAAGAGGAGCGCAGCTCGCTTGTAGTGCCTGTTCTTACGGCTGCCGTGGTAGTCGTTATCATCGTTGCGGTAATTTTCGTTGCATCGCTCCTCAAGGGCATGATAACAGGAAGCTCGCATAAGGGCGACTTCAAGATGCCCGATTTCTACGGCGTTGACTACACGACCGCTGTCAGCGAGTACGGAAACAATATCGTATTCCAAGTCAAGGAAGAGGTCTACTCCGAGGAGGTCGGAAGCGGATGTATCCTCGATCAGGATATTGCGCCCGGAACGGAGTTCAAGAAGGGCGACGTCCTCAAGGTAACAGTCAGCAAGGGTATGGAAACTGTAACGATCCCTGAGAATATTATCAAGATGAATGCTCAACTCGCGATAGCTCAGCTCAGAGAGCTCGGCATTGAGTGTGAGCCTAAGAACTACTCGAGCGATGACGTTCCGGAGGGATGTGTCATCAGAACAGAGCCCGAGGTCGGAAGCGCTGTATCTAAGGGTTCAAAGATCATCCTCTGCGTAAGCATGGGCATCAACAAGGAGCAGTTTGAGATGCCCGATTTCAAGGGCAAGACCTCCGAAGAAGCCGTTATGATTGCAGATGCGTTAGCACTTATCGTTCTCGATCCCGAGGTTGCTCCCTCCTACGAGAAGGAAGGCATTGTGTTCGGTCAGAGTATCGCTCCCGGTACAATGGTAGAGACCGGTACTGAGATCAGATTCCAGATCAGCTCCGGTGAGATCCCCGAGGGCGAGATACCGATCGTTATTCAGTTACCATCGGATGCGGCAGGAAGGTTCATTATTGACTTTATCATAACAAATGATGACGGCACAAGCACAACTATCCAAAGTCAGATATTTATGCCGCAGATCATGTCCAGCGTTTCTACAAATATCAAGGGCGCAGGTGAGAAGGTCTCGGTAAGAGCCGTACTCTCAAATATGAACAACAACCGCAGCTGTATGCTCGGCGAATATCAGTTAAACTTCGCCGATAAGAATGCAAGGACGCTAAGTGAGAATATTCGTGGTGCATTCGAGTCCGTTGGCGGAATTATCGCTCCGACAGAGGCTCCTACACAAGCGCCTCCTCAGCCGACTCAGTGGTGGGAGCCTCCTACACAGGCGCCTCCTCAGCCGACTCAGGCTCCTACGCAAGCGCCTCCGCCGACTCAGGCTCAGGAAGATCCCGGTCAAACGGATGAAGGCAATGATAACGAGCCGGTTCAGCAGAGTGCGTTCCGTCCCGATCAGTCGCAGTTCTGGTGGGGTTGGCAAAACGGTGCAGCATGATGGATACCGCAGTTAGCAGACGCGGAATAATAGTTAAATGCTTAGGGGGACTCTATACGGNNCCTGACGGTATTTATGAGTGCCGTGCAAGAGGCGTGTTCCGCAATAGGGGAGAAAGCTTGTATACCGGTGATAATGTGGAGTTTTCTGACGGCGTGATAACTGCGATAGCCGACAGAAGAAACAGTATCGTTAGACCTCCGCTCGCAAACCTAGACCAGCTTATATTCGTTGTATCAACGTGTTCGCCGCAGCCGAATTTCCAGATTCTTGATAAGTTCATCGCGATCGCCGAGTATAAAGGCATCACGCCGGTGATCGTGATAACCAAGACAGACCTTGCCGACAGCTCTGTGATCGAGGATATCTACGGAAGTATCGGTATCAGGATGATCCGCGTGGATTACAATGACGAATCTACTATAGACGAGGTCAGGAAGCTGCTGAGCGGTAAAATCAGCGCATTTACGGGGAATTCAGGTGCAGGAAAATCGACCCTGCTCAATGCCGTTGACCCGAATTTGAAAATTCCAACCGCCGAGATAAGCAAAAAGCTCGGCAGAGGCAGACACACGACCCGTCACGCTGAGCTGTACAAGCTCGCTGAAGGGGGATATATCGCCGATACACCGGGATTTTCCACATTCGAGACTAATAAATACGACATAATCCGCAAGGAAGAGCTTGCGGAATGCTTCACCGAATTCGCTGAGTATACCGATAATTGCAGGTTCAAGGACTGCTCGCATACATGTGAAAAGGGCTGCGCGGTGCTTGAGGCAGTCGGAGAGGGGAGAATTCGCCCGAGCCGTCATGAGAGCTACTGTGCGATGTACGATGAGGCAAAGAAGATCAAGGAGTGGGAGCTTAAATGAGCAAATGGCATATATTTGCAGGCGGTGAGCTTAAAGACGCGTCGTTCATAACGATCAGCCAAGGCGAATACGTCATCTGCGCGGACAGGGGTCTTGCTCATGCGCAGAGAATAGGTATAGTTCCCGATCTGATCGTCGGAGATTTTGATTCGTTCACGGGAGAGCTTCCTCAGGGGATAGAGGTTCATCGCTCCGTTCCCGAAAAGGACGATACCGATACTATGCTCGCAGTGCGGCTCGCGATCGAACGCGGCGCTGACGAGATCGTGGTATACGGAGCGCTCGGCGGACGCTTCGACCACACATTTGCAAATGTTCAAATGCTGAAATTTGCTTTCGATCACGGATGCAGGGCTGTTCTTGCGGATGAACTAAATGAGATCATGCTCGCAGGCGTGGGGACTCACAGGTTTCCGAGACGCGAGGATCACTACATATCGTTGTTTTCCTACGGTGAGAGTCTCGGTATAATCGACTGGAGTGGCGTAAAATATCCGCTGCATGAGGTCGAGCTGACGAATGGATTTCCGCTCGGGGTAAGCAACGAGATCATCGGCGAAAACGCTGTCCTCGAGCTGAGAAGCGGTGTCGCGCTTGTTATCATCTCAAAAAAACAGTAACCGAAATCCCTTTGCGGAATATAATAAGATC
>DHYN01000004.1:0-14668 GCA_002414125.1 Ruminococcus sp. UBA5129
TTTTCAGCAGGAATAATTGCCACTTTTTCAGCGATCCTCATTTTTCATATAAGGACAACAGTTATAGAGAGTCAACCAGCATCGCTTTCAGCACGACAAGGTCAAATACGTTTATGTCAAAGTCTTGACAGACATCTGCCTGCTCGGGAGACTTCAGTTCGCCAACACCGAGGATGTACTTGTGGAGGGTAACGAGGTCGGCTGCGTTCACTGCATTATCGCCGTTGCAATCGCCTATCGGCTGCGGAACGGGAGGAACGGTCTCACCGCTGCCCGTCTCGGCAAATTCGCATCCGAGAGTCTCAGCGAGAGTCTCGGCATATGTGTCTTTTTCGCCGCAGACCTTTTTCACGCTGCGGAGGGAATTTGTAATGCTCTTGTCGATGCTTTCAACGGACTTATCAACGATTACAGTTCCGACAGCTCCTCCGTAAACGAAGCTTTCGAGCTCGGAAACAGCTCCCTCAGCCGTGATATTGAGAGTGATGCCGTCCTTTTCGGTGTATGAAAGCTCCCAGCCCTCGCCCGAGTCAATGACGGTCTTTCCGTTCGGGGCATACTCTGCAAAGACGTATCTTACCTTTTCCTCTGTTTCCGAGGTGCCGTCTGTCGATATGATGTTAACGGTTCTCGTGCGGTATTTCTCGGCGTATTCCTCAGCCGTTGAGCCTTTTGGAGCAATGATTATAACAGGTAGACTTCCTCCGCGGTAGCTGTCGAGCGTTTCACCCGATTCCTGTTCGTTGAGGTTGTTCTCAAGCGTATCGTTTATCACGCAGTCAGCGTTTTTGAAGATATATGCAGGGACGCCGGAGCTTGTAAATGACGCATAGCCGAGTCCCTCAACGCTCTCGGGGAGCACGATCGGCTGATCGAAGCTGCATCCGTAGAAGCTGCGGTAGCCGATGTGTCTAAGCCCTTCGGGAAGCTCCGCACCTGTGAGCGAGCCGCAGTTGTTGAACGCCTGATCCCCGATATACTCAACTCCCTCGGGTACTGTGAAGGTCTTATGAACATAGCTGTAGCTTGTTGCGGAGGAATATTCTTTCTCGTTGAAAGCGATAGGCTCAACGAGCGTTTTCATATCCTTAGTGTAGATAACGTTTCCGAGCATCGTGTAGGACTCGTTTTTACTGTCAATCGTGAGGGTGAGGTTGTCGCAGTCTGAGAATGCAGCCATCTCTATGCTTGTGACCGATGCAGGGATAAAAAGCTCCTTTAGCTCATCCATATCCCAGAAGCAGGCTGAACCGATCGTTGTGACGGTATTCGGGATAGTTACCGATGTGATAGGCGAGTTGAGATAGCGGTTGGCATTCGAGATAGCAGATGAGCCGAGCGCCGTGACCTTGATACCGTTTATCTCGGCAGGTATTTCAACCACCGTGCTGAAACCTATATACTCTCTGATCGAGAGTGTGTCGTCCGAGAGCTTTGTTGTCAGGAATGCACTGCTGCATTTGCTCACGTCATAAGCGCGCGGAGCTTTTCCCGAATAGCCTGTTTCCAGCATATAAAGCGTTCCGTCATCGGTCAGCACGACATTGTTTCTGTGACCTGAGCCTGCACCCGGATCGTTCGCAGCATTTCGCGAACGCGAGGTGAATCCAAGCCTTTCGCACATGTAGTTTACCGTGTCAACGCTTGCCCAGCAGTCGCCGCCCTCATCGGTAACGATCATCGAGACCATTTCCGAATGGTACGGTGAATAGTCATACGAGGCGACAAATTTGCATACCGCATCGAGCTTTTCCTCATCGGTCATGGTGTCAGTGATATTGTCACTGAGATACTTGTCCGCAACGGAGCAGGCGTAATAGCGCGCGTAATCGCTCACTTCAAACGTGTAGACCTTTCCGCTGTCAGCGCCCGTTACGGAAGCTTTTCCCTCGGTGTACTCGAAGCGCTTCCCCTCGCCGATGTAGTAGACCTCTCTGCCCTTAGGAGTTACAACGCCGTTCTCGTCAACTGAGATAATGCTGTTCCTGACGGTATACTTCTCGTCATTCGGGAGCTGATACGACTGCGGAAAATTCTCGTCAATAGTGAGATACTCGCTGTAGGTGTCGTTGAGGAAGAAGAGCTGTATCGGTTCGGCAGCAGACTCGTCCACCGCGGCATTTATGCTTAGCGGTGCTGTGACGGCGGATGCAAAAACGAGAGCTGCAGCAACGGCTTTAATTCGCGCGGATAATTTAGTCATATGGTTGACCTCCTTTGAAGCTTGTACAAAACAATATATCGGCAGTCTCTATAAAACTCTTACGAAAAAATCAGATCGGATCTTAGAGTATGCTTATATCTATTATATCATATGATTGTGAACATTTCTACATGTTAATTGTACAAAATGTATGCGTGATTTTAAGAGAATCTGACAAAAAAAAGAGCACCCCTGATCGGATGCTCTTCTGATATTATCTTTTCAGAATGAAATTCTGAAGCGAAACGAGATCGTTGATCGTGAGCTGACCGTCCGTATCGAAATCGGCAGCGCGGATAACGTCCTTGTCCTTGACATCACCTGTGAGACAGCGGCGAGTGATGACAACATCGAGAGATGAGATCACACCGTCAAAATCGGTGTCGCCTGCAAGAACGGGAGTTTCTGTGGGAGCTTCCGTCGGAGGCTCTGTCGGCTGCTGGAGCTCTATCGGGTCGGGAGTGTGCGGAACGATGCGTACAAACGCGTCATGAAGCGCACGGTCGTTGAGCTGATGAGTTCCCTCACGGTCGTAGTGACCTCCGGGAGTGTCCCACATGACAGGACAAAGCTGACGGGTGTAGGCAGCCTCGCAGACAGAGGAGAGGAATCTTCTGACCGAATCAGACTCCTTGTTTTTGATCGGACAACCGTATTCTCCGATGATAACGGGGATGCCCTTATCGACATAATTTGACTTCATCATGTCCATCCAGCCGTTAAGCTCATCGTAGTCTGATTGAGTACCCCATGTTGAAACGGCCTTGCCCCAATCTGCGTCCTCCTCAAGGATAGCAAAGCCTGCGGGAGTATAATAGTGAACAGAAACTGCCATACGGTTTGCGGGATCGTTAGGCATTTTGAAAAGATTGTCACAGGTACGGTCAATGCCGGTGTTGTAGCCGGAGATCAGCAGATGTCTCTTTGGGTTATTGCCGCCGGAGCTTCTTATAGTATCAACGAACGCCTGATTGATCTCGTTGCATAGTGCATAGGATTCAGCTTTTCCTGTACCGTCACCCCAAGGATTCCATATGCTTTCCCAGCCGAGCTCCTCGTTCTGCGACTCGAATATGAGTCGGTCGCCGTAGTCCTTGAAGTTATCGCTTATCTGAGTCCACATGGTCTTAAAGCGTTTCATGCACTCGGTCTTGTTATCGGGGAATTTGTTCACCCAGCCGTTGTCCCAGTGGATATTGACGATAGCGTACATGTTAGCTTCGATCGTCCAGTCAACGATCTGAGTAACTCTTGCCATGAAATCCTTATTAATGGTATATGTACCGTCATCGACCATCATATTCGACCATGCAGTCGGTATACGGAGCACGCCGAAGCCCTCATCGGCATAGCCCTGAATTATTTCCTTGGTGATAACGGGACTTCCCCATGCGGTTTCGTAATCCTGCGGAGTTCCGTCACTCCATTGTGCGATCCAGTCACCGCACGCTTCCATTGTATTTCCGAGGTTGATTCCATGCCCCATATCGCGGACGAGTTCCATTGTTGTCATGTCACGCATTCCCGTATAAGCCGGTGCTGCGGAGGCTGCCGGTGCACCTGCCGATGCGATCGAAATTGTCATCAGACCCGAGAGTACGAGTCCTGTAAGCTTTCCCAAAGCGGTTTTTAATCCCATGAAAAGCACTCCTTTCAGTATATGGCAATACCGCACAGATCGAGGCGGATCGGTGCGGTTTCACCTGAAAATGGGTTAATTATGATGTTGACAAGATTATTTGAACATGGCACAGAACGCCGTGTTTTCCTCTATGACTTAATTTTACCATGCCGGCTTCCCAAAGTCAACCCCTTTGTTATGCAATAGGTGGACAATATTAACATTGCTTTTATCTATGCAAGTTAAAGCTCTTGTTATCTGAAAAAATCCCTGTTCCTTCTGAAAGGGAAACAGGGATTTTAAGGGATCAGTATTACTTAACGGTGGTAATATCGCTGCCGAACCATTCTGTAGAGATCTTTGCGAGGGAGCCGTCCTCTTTCATTTCGTGGAGTATCTTCTGCACCTCATCGCGGAGAGCCTGATCCTTCTTTCTGAATCCGATAGCGTAGGATTCCTCCTCGAGACCGTCGGGGAGCACCTTATAGTTCTTGCCCATAGAGGTGATCTCGTAGTTTGCAACGACTGAATCGAGGAATACTGCGTCAACGATGTCCAGTTCCATTTGCTGAAGAGCCTCGACATTCGTAGCCATAGGCTGCTCCGTTATGAGCAGACCGATATCCGAGCCGACAAGGATATCCTCAGCGGTAGATCCGCTCTGAACGCCGACCTTTTTGCCCTTGAGGTCGTCCATAGACTCAACGCTGCTGTCTGCCGGCACTACGAATGTCATTATATTCTCCATATACGGTTCAGAGAGGTTCATAGCTTCAGCGCGATCCTTGCTGACGGACATGCCGTTCCAGATGCAGTCGATCCTGCCTGCGTTGAGGTCCTCTTCTTTTGTATCCCAGTTGATCTCCTGCTTTACGAGCTCAACGCCCATTCTCTTGCAGACCTCCTCGGCAACGTCAATATCGAAGCCGACGATCTGGTCGTTTTCATCGGTATAACCCATAGGCTTGAATGTAGCGTCGAGTCCGAGAACGAATTTTCCGCTGTCCTTAACGTTTTTGAGGGAGTTGTCAACGGCGGCTGTCGAGCTTGAAGCGCCCTCATCGGACGTCTTTCCGCAGCCTGCACATGCGACTGTGAGGAGTGAAGCGGCTGCCGCTGCTGTAAAAATTCTCTTGAATAATGACTTTTTCATAATAATTCTCCTTTATTAAAGCAATAATGTACCTATATAATATCATATCTTTTAACCTCTGTAAAGCGAAAAGCTGTTCTTTTTAAGACGGACGTTGATTTTTTTGGCGGTTCATATAAAAACGACTCGTTTGCGGACTTGAATTTTTGCCCTTTTGCTGATATATTGAAGAAAAATGTTATTAAACCACGTTTGGCTTGCAATCGGAAAATATTTCTGCTATAATATAGAATGGATTATTGTGAGGGCAAATGCACTTTTTCTATATGAAGGTGGGATCAGATGACTATTTTTAAAGAACTTTATCAATACAGGGCGATGATCGCCTCACTCGTGAAAAAAGACCTTAAAGGACGCTATAAAGGCTCTGCACTGGGATTCCTGTGGACTTTCATCAATCCTCTGCTCCAGCTTGGAGTATATACGGTGGTTTTCAGCATGATACTCCGCAACCCTATGGAAAACTACTATATGCACCTCTTTGTTGCACTCGTTCCGTGGATATTCTTCTCGTCCGCGCTCGGCACCGGTTCAAAGGCTGTGCTCGGACAGGCGAACATGGTAAAGAAGATATACTTTCCGCGCGAGGTAATGCCGATCTCTTACGCGACAAGCTCGTTCATCAACATGCTGCTGTCGTTCATTATCATTTTCATCGTGCTGATCTTCTCGTCCGTTCAGGTGAAGCCGATGCTGCTTCTTTGGCTTCCCTATATAATGGTATTCCAGTATTTTCTTGTTGTCGGCATGACTATGATAACCTCATCGCTGACCGTATATCTGCGTGATCTCGAGCACATCATGAGCGTGCTCACTCAGGCGTGGATGTACGCTACACCGGTTGTCTACCCCATTGACTACATCCCCGAAAGGGTAAGGAATATCTACCTGCTCAATCCGATGTCGCCGATAACGCTCGCTTACAGAGACGTGCTCTTTTTCGGCAAAGCTCCCGAAACGAAGATCATTGCTCTCATCGCAGGCGAGTCGCTCACGGTGCTTTTGGCAGGCTTCATCATCTTCCACAAGCTGAAAAAACATTTTGCAGAGGAGCTTTAAAATGGCTGTAATAGAGGTACGTGACGTTAAAAAGACCTTTAAGGTGTACTTCGATAAGGGGCAGACCTTTAAGGAAAAAATTCTCTTCCGCAAAAGAAACCGCTACGAGGAACGCGCGATCCTCAACGGCATTTCCTTCGATGTCGAAAAGGGCGAGGCGATCGGTCTTGTAGGTCATAACGGGTGCGGAAAAAGCACGCTGCTCAAGCTGATGACAAAAATCATCTATCCCGACAGCGGTTCGATAAAAATTCAGGGACGCATTTCAAGCCTCCTCGAGTTGGGGGCAGGCTTTCACCCCGATATGACGGGCAGGGAGAATATCTACACAAACGCTTCCATATTCGGTCTGACCAAAAAGGAGATCGAGAGCCGCATTGACGAGATAATCGAGTTCTCCGAGCTTGAACAGTTCATCGACAACCCCGTCAGGACGTATTCCTCGGGTATGTATACACGACTCGCATTCTCGGTCGCTATCAATGTGGACGCGGATGTGCTGCTGGTCGACGAGATACTTGCGGTCGGAGATGCGGCTTTTCAGGCGAAATGCTTTGAGAAGCTGCTTGACATCAAGGCTAAGGGAACTACGATAGTCATCGTTTCGCATTCGCTTGCTCAGGTCGAGCAGATATGCGAACGCTCGATCTGGATAGACGGCGGAAAGATACGCATGGTCGGCTCTCCGAACGAGGTCCACCCACAATACCTCGAGTATATGGGTCAGAAGCGCCGCCCGATAAAGCCTGCCGCTGCGGCTGCAAAGTCCGATCCCGACAAGACCGTAGAAAAGCCCGAGGAAAAGGAATCTGCCGCATGTATCACAAAGGCTGAGCTGATAGGCGAGGAAAGCTCCGATTCGGGTAAATATCGCACAGGCGAAAGGGTAACGCTAAAGATACACTACAAGGCTGTCCCCGAGAAGCTCAACGGCGTTCTCGTTGGACTTATATTCTTCCGCAACGATAAGCTCCAGTGCTACGGAACGAATACTCAGCGTGAGCGCCTTACCGAGTTTACACTCAAGGAGGAGGGCGTTATCACCTGCGAATTCGACAAGCTCAACCTTGTCGCAGGCTCGTATTGGATAGACATCGCACTCCGCGCAAAGGATATGTTCGCTTACGACTACAAGGCTCAGGCAGTACGCTTTACCGTCTACAACAACGTTGACGAGGTGGGCGTTGCCAAGCTCGACCATAAATGGAAATTCGACTGACCCGAGGAGGTACTTCATTGAACGATAACAACTTACCAAAGCTTCCGTCGCCCGAGGTATACGGTCAGGGCGATCCCGGAAACGGAAATCCCATAAAGAGGCTCTTCAAGCGGCTCGGCAGAAAGCTCACATTCTGGTATGTCGATCCGTTCGGCGAGCGTCAGAACGCTTTTAACTCAGATGTCGCTCAGGCTATCGACGTCCTTTCTGATTCAAAGGCGAGCGATCAGGCGCTCAATTCTGCCATCGAAAAGGAGCACACGTTCGCAGAGTCCAATTTCAACAGGCTCAGCAGCAAGCTCGATATGTCCCTCGACAGCGTGATGAAGCAGCTCGCTCAACTGAATGCTCGTCTGGGATGCGAGGAGAAGCTCCGTGCCGAGGCGGATTCGTCAGCTTCGGCAAGCATGGATCGCTTCGCAAGAAGAGCGCTCCCCGAAGCAAGACCTTCCGTCCCGTTCTTCGACTGCCTCGAGCTCGGCAGGGACTTCACAAATTCCGTTACAAAGGAGCTTAGCGAGCTGCCCGAGAGTGAGATAGACCCCGCGCTCTGGTGTGAAAAGTACACCAAAGCCGTCAAGCAGGAGCTTGTCCGCGGCAGGAGATCGNNTCGAGCCGCACGATCGCCGTTGTCTGCAAGCGTTTTATGCGCTGTATGGGGATGGAAGCAGTTCGCAATGAGGCGCTCGACCTCTATAGGCTGCTCCGTGAAAAGAGCATTTACAATGTTAAATTCATTTCGATCGAACCCGACCTTACCGAGATCTGCGATCATGGCGAGGCTGTCTGCATACCCGAAAAGGGCGCGGGTGCTTATCTTGCAGGTCTTGATCCGCTTCTCTGCGTTTTCTGCGAGAGTACTCCGCATATTCTTCTCTCGGACGGCTGCTCTATGATCCTGCGCCGTTCCGTAATGAAGCTCTGCAGCCGAAATCCCCTGCAGGAGCTTTCGGAAAATACTGTCGCAGAGCTTAACCACCTTAACGATTTCGGACTCCACACATACCTTGTTCAGTCTAAGAGCGCAGCAGAAATACTGCTCGAAAACGGCTTCCGCAGGCCTGTGGTGTCCTATCCCATAATCAGCGGCGCAAAGCTCCTTCCGAGGAGCAGGAGCTTCAGCAAAAGCCGCTATACCGTTGGCTTCGCATCATCGCCCATGGAGGATGCCCAGGCTGATTCACGCGGTATCGGTTTGCTCATTGAGGCTGCGTCGCTTTGTCGAGAGATATCCTTTGAGATACTCTGGCGTTACGAGCAAGCGGAAGCTCCGAAAGAGCTGAGCCTGCTCGATAACTGTTCAGTTATCTACGGCAAGTACGATATGACGAGATTCTACTCGGAGATCGACTGTCTGCTTATTCCCTATAAATCCATAAATTACAACCACGCGTGCTCACTTTCGGCTGTAGAGGCTATGCTCAACGGGATACCCGTTGTCAGCACTGATGTCTCAGGTATTTCCGAGGTAGTGAGCGGCTGCGGTATCGGCGAGGTGTGTGCTCCTGACGGAAACTCTATTGCCGAGGCGATAAGACGTGTCGGCGAGAATTACAGCGTATATCTCTCGCCCGTCAACAAGCAGCGCCTTGATAAGATCATCGACAATTACGATATTGTGTCTATTATCGAGTCGGAAGCCGAAAAGCAGCTCTCTGCCTGCCCGATAACCCTCTACGAATGGGACAGACGTCTCAAGAGCAAGGACAAATATCTCGTAAAGGGTCATCAGGCAATGAAGGAGTACTATCAACAGCAGGAGGTCGCCGACAAGTACACCGAGGTGCGCTTCACTTCAAAGGCTCTCAAGTACTTCGATATGCTCGAACGCTGTAATATCGGTATTATACTTGACTGCTTCTTCGGTGACTCCGTGCCGCAGATACTCGACGTGGCTTGCGGTGACGGACGTATCACCGGCGAGTGTATCAAGCACGGAAAATGTACCTCCATTGATGCAAGTCCTGCCATGCTCGGCATTGTCGGAAGCCGCTTTGAAAGCGATGAGAACAAGCCCGAGACCCGTATCTGCGATGTTATCACGGATAATATCGAGGGAAGCTACGATGCGGTCACATGCTTCCGCTATGTGCGCCACTTTGAGTACAGAACAAGACGGCTCATCTACAAAAAGTTTGCCGACTGTTTGCGTGACGGCGGTCTGCTCATCATGGACATCCCGAACATCGACTTCGAGCTGCGACTGAAAGCGGTCACCGGCTGGGAAAACTACAACATCTACGACGTTTTCTGGACTAAGGAGGGCTTCGTCCGCGAGCTTGAATCAAGCGGATTCAGCGTGAAATATATGATCCCCACTGGCGAGGGTCTCATGACGAATATGCCCGAGGATATGCGGAAAATGCCTATGACATGGACGATCGGCGCTGTGAAGAAGCCGCTGTCGGGAGAGAATTGATATGGCAAGGATATATCCGCTTTTCAGCTCAAGTAAGGGGAATTCCTCGTTCATCGGTACGGAAAACGGCGGCATACTCATCGACTGCGGCGTGAGCTTTAAACGGCTCTGCTCCGCGCTCGAGATCAATCGGATACCCCTCAATGCAGTCAAAGCCGTTTTTATCACCCATGAGCACTCCGACCATGTGAGCGGACTGAAAATGCTGACAGGCAGGACGGGAATGCCTGTATACGGTCAGAAGCGAACGCTCCAGCGGCTCTGCGACGCCGACAAGATAGCGCCGGCTTCACGCGTTATCGACATCAGCGGAATAAGCATCGCGTGCGCCGGAATGGAGGTCTCCTGCTTCAATACTCCCCATGATACGATACAGTCGTGCGGTTATCGAATAAAGACCGAGGACGGACGCTGCTGCGCGGTCTGCANNCGATCTCGGTCACATCACAGAGGAGGTCGATAACGCGCTCACGGGGTGCAGGCTTGTCCTCATAGAGTCGAATTATGACGAAAATATGCTCCGTACAGGCAGCTATCCCTTTCACCTTAAGGAGCGGATACTCTCACCTAACGGTCATCTTTCAAACGATGACTGCGCCGTGCAGATAGGCAGGCTCATCGCGCGGGGTACTACGCATTTCCTGCTCGGTCATCTGAGTCAGGACAACAATCGTCCGCAGACAGCCGATTCTACTGTGGAACGCTATCTCAGCGGCTTTACACGCGGCAGGGACTACCTCATGGGCGTAGCGCCGGTCGAGACAAAGGGAGGAGCGGTGATCTTCTGATGAATATAAAGCTCATCGTGATAGGCAAGCTCAAGGAGGATTACCTGAGAAGCGCCTGCGCGGAATACATCAAACGGCTCTCGCGCTACTGCACGCTTGAGGTGCACGAGCTTGACGAATGCCGTCTCGGCGACGACCCCTCGGAAAAGGAGATCGCCTCCGCACTGGAAAGGGAAGCCGAGAGGATAATGAAATACGCAAAGGGAATGATAATACCTATGTGTATCGAGGGAAAGCAGCTCACAAGTCCCGAGCTTTCGCAGACGATGACCGATGCAGGAGTTAACGGATACAGCACGGTGACGTTCATTATCGGCAGCTCGTTCGGTCTTGCACCTTCGATAAAATCACTCGGGAGCTTAAAGCTTTCGATGTCTAAAATGACTTTCCCCCACCAGCTCGCGAGAGTTATGCTGCTCGAGCAGATATACCGCGCGTTCTCTATTGCAGAGGGAAGCAAATACCATAAATAGGGAGATGTTATACCATGAAAAAGCTTCGTTTATCCTGTTTCTGCGGCGGCAGATCGTCAATAGTGCTCTTTGCAGGAGCTATTCCCGGATTTCTCATCGCCTGCTTCGCTGCGGCATTTGCGAGCATCGGCGATTCCGATGTGGGATTCTTTCAGGTATTTATACCCATATTCGTTGGGTTTATCGCACTGGTAACTCTTCTGGTTCATTTCAGTGCATACCGTCTCACCCGTAATGAAAAGGAGATCGTAAGGAGCATGGAGCCTGTCGAGTGGAAGATTGCTTCGGAAAGAGACTTGGAGGAAGCCGCTGCGCTTCACGGCTTCGACTGGGCATTATATATCGGCTTTGCCATAGGTCTGGTGATCTTTTCTGTGGATGAGATGCTTTCAAATGGAGAAGCGCTCTTCGTGTTCATCGCCTGTGCGGTCGTGGCAGTGCCTCTTTTCATCTTCGGGATCTATCAGATCGCAATGAAGATGCTTTGGTCGAAAACCGATACAGTCCTCACCGAATATGCGGAGTTCGATGTTCGGGACGACTATTCCGTAAACGAGCGTCAGAGATACCGCACGAATAAGGTAAGATACCTCGTGATACTGACTCCGGAGGGAAAGTTCATGCTCAAGCAGTACGACAAAACATATAATTGCAAAAAAGTCCGTATTCTAAGGCGCGGAAATAAGTATACATACGTTCAGGCAGGAAAGCCTGTAAACTTCAACAGGGGTGGATATGATGAATGATAATAAGATCTATTCGGATATTTTTGATATAGTAAGCGAAAACTACAGTAATGCAGGCGGAAAATTCGGTGTGTCAAAGACCGCTTATCTCCATCTTTCAGGCGATGATCCGTCCTGCGTGGACGTGTATGCGCTTTCAAGGGAAACGGATAAGAGAGCTTTCCTCGAAAAGTGTTATATCTCGTTCCTCAAGAGACTTGCCGATGAGCACGCATTTGAGAGCTGGACACCGCGTTTCAGCCTGCCCGATCAGGAATACAAGCGGCTGCTCGTTGCTACGATGATCGGCTCGGCTGAGTACGATCGCGATCAGGTAAGAGCGTACAACAACATCTACTCAGCGAGAAATGTTTACGGCGGAAAGCTCGAGACCATTGATGCTGCCGGAAAGATGGGAATGCCCGATAAGCTCATGAAGCTCTACCGCAAGCAGCCCGAGTTCCTTAAGAAGATCGAGCGCAGGATCGCAGGAATAAAGTGAGAAAGGACACATAAGCTATGAAGATATATATAGATCTTACGAACCTCATGACCGTCGATTTCGTTACCGGTATCCAGCGTGTGGTGCGTGAGATAACCGTGAGAATGCTCCGCGACAGCCGTGCTGAGATCGTGTTGATGACCTATTCCTTTCCAAGAAACGCCTTTCAGGTGCTCAGCAATGAGAGATTTCTTGCATATTTCGCCGAGAAGAAGGGTGAAAAGTCGGACATCCTCACTCCGCAGACGATTGCCTATACCGAGATTCCCACAGACTCGATATTTTTCGACATCGACAGCGTGTGGAACAGCCGTCTTAAGAGAAGCTTCCTCTTCCCCATTCTCAAGCAGCGCGGCGTGAAGATCGTCACACAGCTCTATGACCTCATCCCCATTACTCATCCACAGTTCAGCCACGAGAATACTGCCATAAACTTCATGATCTATGTCGGCGCAAACCTCAAATATGCCGATCTGATAATCTCCAACGCTCAGGCTACGGTGAACGCACTCAACGACCTCACCGACAAAATGGGGCTTGAACGCAAAAGAGCTGTCGTTGTACCGCTCGGATGCGACTTTAAAGGCTCGGCAAAGTCAAGCTCCGCCGAGGAGGTCGATCCCGAGGTGAAAAGCATTGCCGAGGGTAAGTATATCCTCATGGTAGGCACGATCGAGCCGCGAAAGAACCACAGTCTCGTCATAGATGCGCTTGAGAACGGTCTCGCCGACAAGGGCGTCAAGGCTGTCTTTGCAGGACGTATCCGCTGGAACGTTGACGCTAGCGAGCAGCGCATGAAGAAGCATCCGCTCTACGGAAAGAGCCTGTTCTTCGTTGAAAAGCCTAACGATGCAACGGTCGATTACCTCTACAAGAACGCATTTGCAGTGGCTTTTCCGACTTTCAACGAGGGTTTCGGACTTCCTGTTATCGAGGCTTTTGAGAGGGAAACTCCCGTTATCGCATCCGATATAGCTGTTGTACACGAGGTGGCAGGCGATTTCGCCGACTACTTTGATCCGACCGACAGCGTCGATCTCGTCCGCTGTGTGGACAAGCTTATTTCCAACCCTGCCGAGTATGAGAAGAAAAAAGCGCACCTTAAGGATTTCGTACCCTATACATGGGATCAGTCTGCGGTCGATATGATGAACGCACTCCTGCTCACACAGGAGAATATGCGGACAGTCCCGGAGGACGTAAAGATAAAGCAAATGGTAGTCCTCACCGCGCGAAATGACGATATACTGGCAACTTTACCGTTTATCGAAAAATTCATGCCGTTTATCACCGAGATGGTAGTATGCTGTCCCGATGACAACGTTGCGGAGCTTAAGGAGAAATACAGCGGCAGACTCGAACTTAAATTTCTCACCGACAGCGAAGTGCTCGCCGGTGAACCGCTCCCGAAGGATCACTCCACAAGGAATTTCTTCCTGCGATGTCTTATCCTCGGCAATCCCATGATAGATGACGTGTTCATCATGACCGATGACGACTACAGACCGCTCCACACGATCGGTCAGGACGTTTTCGTTAAGGACGGAAAATACCTCAGCTACTACTGCTATGACCTCAACGAATGGCAGGGCACTTACGGCGCTCCGACCTCGTTCGACAACTGCATGAGAAAGAGCCGCGATTTCCTTTCGGCTAACGGCTTCCCAACACTTATGTACTCATCGCATCAGATGCAGGTCATTGATAAGCGGATATTCAACGAAATGCTCTCGAAATATCCCGAGATAAAGACTCAGGGCGTATGTGAGTGGTGTACCTACTTTAACTACGGTCTGGGAGCTTATCCCGATATGTTCAAGCCTGTGCCATACGTTTCAATGGGCTGGCCGGGCGCTCGCAGTGACTGGGATCTCTATGTTCAGCCAACGGAATTCCTCTTCGAGAACCACTACAGCGTTCTCTACGAAAAGGGCGGTGTTTTCGAGGGCTTCTCAGAGGACTTCTTTGACGGTATCGAAAACGAGAACATGAAAAAGGTGATGCTCTATTCGCGTGAGCTTCAGAAGCAGGCTGAGGGACGCGAGGTGTATAAGTCGTTCTGCGAGAATTACTGGCTGCAATATCGCGAAGTGCCGTCATTTGTCATTATCCGCGGCGAGGACGACAGTCTTGCCGTTTCGTCACCTGTTTATTTCCAGTTGAAAAGTCTGTGTTGGACAAGGATACCGATCACTATCGACTCATCTATCGTAAAGGAAATGGGCTCGCAGGAAATATTCATCAGGTATTGGTTCACTAATGATTCAGGTGCGAATATCACTCCCGTTGCGGTCACAAAGGTCGTTCCGGATCAGCTTTCGTTCATGCTCCCCGTGAAATCACCTGATTCTCCCGAACGCTGTACCTTTAATTTCAAGGTGCTCCTTGAGGATAAGAATAAGGTGACCTCGATCTCTGTTAAGACGAATATTATCTGATATATGGTTATTCATCCCTTTGAAATCCCACTGATAGAAGTTTTTAGCCCGAAAACGGTTTGGATGAT
>DHYN01000004.1:14814-14938 GCA_002414125.1 Ruminococcus sp. UBA5129
TCAAGATCTGAATCAATGAATCTTCTTCTATTTGATGATGAACTTTATCAAGATTATCAAATACATGGATATATGGCGAATCGGATACCCAACTGTCATCTACATTTATTTGAATAATACACGA
>DHYN01000004.1:15080-15201 GCA_002414125.1 Ruminococcus sp. UBA5129
TATCTTTCCGTAACTGCTGTTAGATATTCCCTGTTAATATCAATGCCGTATATTTTTTGAAATTTGTTTTTGTCAACGTGTTCCAGACCATTACCACCAGCAATTCCCAAAATCATAACAG
>DHYN01000053.1:0-7039 GCA_002414125.1 Ruminococcus sp. UBA5129
TCTCTGACCGGCTTTTTACTTCCCCGACGAAAGGTGAAACATTATGAATTACCATACAGTCTCGGAGCCATGCGAGGCTTCCTTCATCGAAAAACGCTCCGAATTCATCGGCTATATCACGCCCGTCACTACAAATGACGAGGCTGTGGACTTCATAAATTCGATCAAAGCCAAGCACCGCAAGGCTCGCCACAATGTCTATGCATATATTCTCCGTCAAGACNNGACAATATTTCCCGATATTCCGACGACGGTGAACCGCAGGGCACGGCAGGCGTTCCTGTTCTCGAGGTGCTTCGCAAGCGCGAGCTCACAGACGTTTGCATCGTTGTTACACGCTATTTCGGAGGTATACTCCTCGGCGGCGGCGGTCTTGTGCGCGCTTATTCTCATACGGCTTCGCTTGCCTGCGATGCCGCTCATGTCATGGACATGTGCGCATGTCATCGCCTTAAAATAAGCTGCGGATATGACCTTTACGGCAAGATCGCCTATATACTGCCGAATTTTCGCACAATTACGGTCAGCTCCGAATTCGGTACGGATGTATCGCTGGAGATCCTCGTCCTCTCGGAAATGCTCGTTCCTCTGAAAAAAGAGCTCACCGAAGCCACAAACGGCTCTGTCAGCATCAACGAAGTCGGCGAGATCTTCTATGATTTTTCCGGCGTGAAATAAATTTTTTTCAAAAAATAAAGGTTTTTCCTTTTAAATATAGTATAAGTATATATAACGATTTTTTGCCGAAGGGGTGGTATTATGACAGTTCGTGAACAGACCGAGATCACCGAAATGGGTATACTCAGCAAATACGCATGCACGAGCGTTAACGAAAAAGGGACTATGCGCCGCAAATACGAGGAAAAATGCCCTTTCAGAACGGCTTTTCAGCGCGACCGTGACCGCATTCTCCACTGCAATTCGTTCCGCAGACTCAAGCGTAAAACTCAGGTCTTTCTGTCGCCTGTCGGTGACCACTACCGCACAAGACTCACTCATACCCTTGAGGTTTCGCAAATCGCACGCACTATTTCCCGAGGTCTGAGACTCAACGAGGATCTCACCGAAGCTATTGCGCTCGGTCACGATCTGGGACACTCTCCTTTCGGTCACTGTGGCGAGGCTGTCCTCAACGAGATTTGTCCGCACGGCTTCAAGCATTATCTTCAAAGCGTCCGCGTGGTCGATTCCCTCGAAAAACAGGGTCGAGGACTCAACCTTACTTTTGCGGTGAAGAACGGTATCGCCTGCCACACAAATGCTGTTGCGGCTACGCGTGAGGGCAATATTGTCCGTCTCGCCGATACGATCGCTTACATAAACCACGATATAGAGGACTCGATCCGCGCAAATATCCTCAAGCCGTCCGATCTGCCGTATGACTGCATCAAAGTCCTCGGCAAGACCAAAACAGACCGCATCACCACGCTGATCGCTTCTGTCATCGAGCATGGTGCAGCCCTTGACATAGACTTCACTCCGCCGATACGCAAGGCGCATGATGAACTGAAAAAATTCATGTTCGCCAAGGTGTACACGAATTCTGCCGCTAAGATCGAGGAGAGCAAGGCTGTGGGCATTGTTGAGAAGCTCTATTCGTACTTCATCGAAAATCCGTCAAAGCTTCCGGAGGAGTACCGCAGGATCGCCGATTCTCATGACATTCACCGCGCTGTGTGCGACTATATTTCCGGAATGAGCGACTCGTTCGCCGTCGACCTTTACACTGAGAACTTCGTGCCGAAGTTCTGGAAATAAGGCAGGTTTTTTTATGCAGTACAGCCAAGAGTTTCTCTATCAGCTCGCAAGCGCCAATCCCATTGAGGACGTCATCGGTTCATACTGCCGTCTCGTCCGTCAGGGCAGGAACAAGGCGTGCGTGTGTCCGTTCCATGCGGACAAGAACCCATCGCTCGTTGTATACCCCGATTCTCAGAGCTTTTTCTGCTTCGGATGTCACGCAGGCGGTGATGTCTTTAACTTTATCAAGCAGATCGAGGGAGTCGAATTCCCAGAGGCTGTCTCTATCCTTGCCCAGCGCGCCGGAATGGAGCTGCCCAAGGCTGACCCTGAGGCTGCACGGCTCGCCGAGCGCAAGACCCGTATCTACGAGATGAACCNNCCTCATCAACGGTAAGGACAAGTCGGGTCTCAAATATTTCTCCGACCGTCGGCTCTCCCCTGCAACGATAAAGAAGTACGGTCTCGGCTATGCTTCGGATTCGTGGGACGAGCTCTGTAACTATCTGCGCTCAAAGGGCTACAAGGACGATGAAATAGTCGATGCATGGCTCGCCGGAAGATTTCGGAAAACAGGCAGACTCTTCGATATGTTCCGTAAGAGAGTAATGTTCCCGATCGTAGATACGCGCGGAAATATTATCGGCTTCGGAGGACGCGTCCTCGATGATTCAACACCCAAATACCTGAATACTGCACAGACTCCTGTTTTTGACAAGGGCAGGAATCTGTTTTCATACAACTTCGCTAAGCGCTCGGACAGTAAACGCCTCATCCTCTGCGAGGGCTACATGGATGTTATCGCCGTCAATCAGGCAGGCTTCGACAATGTGGTGGCAACGCTTGGAACAGCTATAACACGCGATCAGGCGAGGATGATAAGCGCCGATGTGACCGAGGTCGTCATCGCTTATGACGGCGACAGCGCAGGTCAGGCGGCGACCCGAAAGGCAGTCAACCACTTCGCAAGCTTCGGCATCACAACACGTATCTTAAAGCTCGATGGCGCAAAAGATCCCGATGAGTACATAAAGAAATTCGGAGCAACCCGATTCAGAATGCTCCTCGACAATTCTGACGATGCCACTGTCTTTCTCCTCGAAAGGTGTGAGCTCGGGCTCGATATTTCCACAGAACTCGGACGAGTTGAGCTCCTCAACCGCTCGGTAAAGGTACTCTGCGAGATCGAATCGGAAATGGAACGCGAGGTCTATATTTCCCGAACCGCCGAGAAATGCCGTATCCCAAGCGATATCATACGAAACAACGTTGAAGCTGTGCTCAAAAAAAACGTGTACAAGGAACAAAAAAAGCAGTGGGAAACGATCAAGACTACTACTACGATCCGCCGCGATCCTGTAAATCCTGATGCGGAAAAATTTCCGCGGGAAGCAAAAGCGGAGGAGTTCATCATCTGCTACCTTATGCGCCATCCCGAGCAGTTCGATGAGATCCAAAAAGAAGCTCCGCCGGAAATATTTGTAACGGCTTTCAACCGCAGAGCCTACGAGGCTATGCTGAGACAGATGCAGCGCTCCGATAAATTTACCGATTCAGCTCTTCATTCCGAGGGATTTTCCTCTGAGGAAATGGGCAGAATAACGGGTATGCAGGTGCGCACACGCGAGCTTGGAGTCAACCGCGAAGTCTTTTCCGACAGCGCAAAATTCCTTGCGGCATGTCCGAAAAATGCTCCCGATGATGACGGAAGCAATGATTTTCTTGTCAATCTTTTTAAGTCAAAGGCTAATATATAGGAGGAAAAAATAATGGAAAACAAAAAGAACACTGTCGAGACGCTTCTCGAACAGGGAAAATCCACCGGAAAGCTCACCACAAAGGAGATCACCGATGCTCTTGAGGACCTCGACTTTGATGTTGAGCAGCTCAATTCCTTCTACGACAACTGCGAGAGCCTGAACATCGAGATCATCGAGGACATGAGTCTCGATAACGACCTCAAGATCGGTCTCGACTCGACTCTTACGGACGACCTCGAAATGGCTCTCTCGACAGAAGGCATCGCGATCGACGACCCCGTGAAGATATACCTCAAGGAGATCGGACGAGTTCCGCTTCTTACTCCCGAGGAGGAGATTGAGCTTGCACAGCGCATGTCAACAGGCGACCCCTACGCAAGAAAACGCCTTTCGGAAGCTAACCTCCGTCTCGTAGTCAGCATCGCCAAGAAATACGTTGGAAGAGGAATGCAGTTCCTCGATCTGATCCAAGAGGGCAACCTCGGTCTCATCAAGGCTGTTGAAAAGTTCGACTACACCAAGGGATTCAAGTTTTCCACATACGCCACATGGTGGATCAGACAGGCTATCACCAGAGCGATCGCAGATCAGGCAAGGACGATCAGGATCCCCGTTCATATGGTGGAGACCATTACCAAGGTAAAGAAGATCTCCAGTCAGCTCCTCCACGAAAACGGTCATGACCCGAGTCCGGAAGAGATCGCAGAAAAGCTCGAGATGCCCGTTGATAAGGTTCGCGAGATCATGCGCGTAGCTCAAGATCCCGTGTAAGACCGAGGTTACCCTCTTGTATAAGATCAAGAAACTGCATACCTCTGCCAACATATTTTTTTGCTATACNNCTTCATCCCCGATGACGATGCTCCCCAGCCTGCCGATGCCGCTTCGCACACTCTCCTGAAGGAGCAGCTCAATGAAGTGCTCTCAACACTCACCGACCGTGAAGCTAAGGTTCTCAAGCTCCGTTTCGGTCTCGAGGACGGCAAGTCACGCACTCTTGAAGAGGTCGGTCAGCGCTTTGATGTGACCCGTGAGCGCATCAGACAGATCGAGGCAAAGGCTCTCAGAAAGCTCCGTCACCCCAGCAGAAGCAAAAAGGTCAAGGATTTTCTTGACTGATAACGGCTTTCGCTACATATACTCACCGCACATTTTTCCCGTTTTGGAGAATGTGCGGTTTTTTATGCCGCAAGAAAAACAGCACAAAATGCTCTTTAAAAATATGTCGAGCTTTGTCGAATTCGCTGAAATTTGATTTTTAGGCATTTTTTTGCCGAAAGTTGTTTTTTTCCTCTTGAATTTGACTTTTAGTTGGTGTATAATAAGTTTAGTAACGATATAGATTTTACTATATATTGGTCGGATTATGTATTTTATTTTTATTTTCACTGCAAATTGTTTATTTTCGACTGTGATATTTGTGAAATTTTGTATCGTTTGACAACAAAATTTTAATTACTCTCCGCCATGCTTTCTTGCGGCAGAATTAATTAACTTGGTTTCGCTAAATAGATAAAAAATGAAACCAAACAAACGCTGGTAAATATAGATAAATTAAAACAGCAAACAAAAACAAAGTATGAACAAAAGCTAAGGCGGTATCCAAAATGGTTTTCTCTCGACTCTTTTTTATCTATCTCTTTCTGCCCATCTGCCTCATTTCATATGCGGCGGCTGGTAAAACTTCAAACAAAAATACGGTGCTTGTTATTTTCTCGCTGTTATTCTATGCGTGGGGAGAACCCATGTATGTTCTGCTGATGCTCGCAAGCGCATTGGTGAACTATATGTGCGGTCTGCTCATTGGTAGGTTCAGGGGACGGTTTTTCGGAGGCTTTGCGTGCTTTCTCGCCGTTTTCTATGACCTTGTCATGCTCGGAATATTCAAATACAGCGGCTTTATTGCGGAAAATATCAACACCTTTTTTCATGCCGATTTTCCTGTGCCGAAAATCGCACTGCCGATCGGAATAAGCTTCTACACGTTCCAGACGATCTCGTATATCGTTGACTGCTACTGGGAAAAGGTCGAGACTCAAAGGAGCTTCAAGAACTTCCTCCTCTACCTTGCACTCTTCCCACAGCTCGTGGCAGGTCCGATCGNNGCACGATCGAGGCTGAGATTACCGAACGCAGAACTACCATAAACGACCTCTCAAACGGTCTGAGCAGAGTCATCCTCGGTCTGTCGAAAAAGGTGCTTATCGCCAACCAGCTCAGTGAGATCGCATCAAACGCGCTCGACAGCATCGGCAGCTCGTCTGTAGTGGGCGCGTGGTACGGAGCTGCTGTCTACGCAATGCAGATATACTTCGACTTCTCCGGATACTCCGACATAGCTATAGGTCTTGGACGTGTATTCGGATTCCACTTTGATGAGAACTTCAAACACCCGTTCATCTGCAAGGACATCACTGAATTCTGGCAAAGGTGGCATATATCTCTCAGTACGTTCTTCCGTGACTATGTGCTCTATATCCCGATCTTCGGAAAGCGCAGAAAGTTCGGAGGACTCTTCCTCGTCTGGCTATGCACGGGCATATGGCACGGCGCAAGCTGGAATTTCATAATCTGGGGACTTTACTACGGACTCTTCGTCTTTATCGAAATGCTCATCGGCAAGAAGCGCATGAAGAAGATACCCGTAATAATCAGACATATCTATAGTAAGATCGTCATCGTCATCGGATTCGGCATCTTCTATTTTGAGGATCTCGGAAAACTCGGTACATTCTTTAAAACCTGCTTCGGCTTCGGCGGTCACGGTTTCATATCCATAGCGGATAAGATATCGGCTGTAAACAATATGTACCTGCTTATCGCCGCTGTTATTTTCTGCTTCCCGATACTTGAGGGCTTCAAGAAGCTCGGCGAAAAGTCATTCGCATTCAAGTCGGTCTCATCACTCGCAGGTACGTTCGTCTGTGCTGCACTTCTCGTTCTTAGCAGCATAATGCTTGTTGATGCGACTACAAATCCGTTCCTTTATTTTAGATTCTGATACCGATCGGCTAAACCGATTGAAGCCTGCTCAGCAGGCGTNNAAAATCCCATGTCTGTCGGATTTTTGGAGATTAGTATGATTATAAGCGAGGTCTGCACAAAATGTCCGAAAAACTCAGCTCCGATACAAAAAAACGCCGAAAGAAGATCAGCCGCGTTCTCACTGCTTTCAATGTCCTTGTGATACTAGCTGTATTCGCATTCGGCTTCTTTTACCTCCTCTTTATGAAGCGCGAAACTGTTTCGCATGAGGAGAACCGCAATCTCACAAAGCTCCCGAAATTCTCAATTTCGTCCTATTTCAAGGGCGAGCTGACCTCTGGAATCGCCGACTACTACGATGATACAGTACACAACAGAAGCCGTATTAAGGGATTCATATCGTCACATATCCTCCCGCTTAAGGGCAAGAGCTTCGGCGAGGACGGTATCATCATCATCGGAAAGCCACAGACAGAGGATGACGCGATCCTCGAGACCGAGCCTGTCACCGAAGCTCCAACCGAGGAACAGTCATGTCTGCCGGCAGCAACAGC
>DHYN01000053.1:7048-10141 GCA_002414125.1 Ruminococcus sp. UBA5129
ACGACTGTCCCCGACAACATCAATCCCGAGGCTAACGGCGAGATCTCCGATGGTATCGTTATCGTCAACAACCGCGGCGTTATGCTCTTCGGCGGCGGAATGAAGAGCGGCATCGAATACGCGCAATCACTCAACGCATACAAGAAGGATCTCGGCGACGTGAACGTGTACTCAATGGTCTGCCCGACTCCCGTTTCTTATTACCTCCCCGAAAACTACCAAAGCCTGACAGCAAGCGAAAAGGACAATATCGACAACATCAACTCAGCTCTCGTAGACGTTACACCCGTTGATGCCTACACCGCACTCCTCTTTCACAAGCAGGAACCGATCTACAGCCGCACCGACCACCACTGGCAGCCTCTCGGAGCATATTATGCAGCCGAAGAATTCGCCCGTGTCGCAGGAGTGGATTTTGCTCCGCTCAGCAACTACACTCCGCATACTCTTGAAGGCTATGTCGGTACGCTCTACGGATATACGAAAAGCTCCGTTCTCCTCAATAACCCCGAGGACTTCATCTACTACGAGCCTACGACCGATATGACCGTTACACGCTATGACACATCGTTTAAGAACCCTGTTGAAAGCAGCTCGCTCCTGTACGACCCCACCCATATGTCCAAATCGAGCTACTACATGGTTTTCGGCGGAGATAGTCAGATCACCCATGTCAATACAAGCTGCAAGAACGGCAGAACACTCGTAATCTTCAAGGACAGCTACGGAAACGCTCTCCTGCCCGTGCTCACAGGTTCGTTCGAGAATATCTACCTCTGCGACCTGCGATACTTTGATATAAACGCTGTCAAATTCTGTAAAGATGTCGGCGCTACCGACCTGTTGTTCTCAATGTGCACATTCTCGGCTGTCGGCGTGAACCATAAGCACCTCGAACCTAATCGCACTCGCTGAGCCGATTTGAAAGGAACTGCAAATGAATATCATAAACTACCCTTTTGACGGAAAGCTCCTGCGCAAGAACAGGAAAAAGCTTCGCCGTGAGCTCCTTGCGGACGGCTCTTCAAGGATAAGAAAAAGGATCGCCGTGCTCGGAGGCTCGACCGCCGATGATGTCGTTTTCATACTTGAGCTTTTCCTGCTCGACTGCGGCATCGAGCCCGAGTTCTATGTCTCGGAATACAATAAATTCTATGAGGACGCTGTTTTCGGTTCGGACGAGCTTAACAGCTTTTCTCCCGACCTGATCTATATCCACACCTCCTCGCGCAATCTCACAATGCTCCCCGACAATACCTCGGAGACTCCCGAGCAGATCGAAGAACGTCTCTCTGCGCAGTTCGGATATTTCAAACAGGTCTGGGACTCGCTCTCCGCAAGGTTCGCCTGTCCCATTATACAGAACAACTTTGAGCTGCCGCTCTGCCGCCATTCGGGAAGCTATGACGGCTGGGGACTCTACGGAAAAGCTGCATTCATCTCACGCCTGAATGTGATGATGTCTGACTACGCAAGACACATAAACGGCTTCTACATCAACGACATAAACTACCTCTCCTCCTGCATCGGTCTCGAAAAATGGCACGATGCGGAGGCTTGGTTCCTCTATAAATATGCCATGAGCACGGACGTGATCCCCGACCTCGCCTACAGCATCGCGAGCATCGTAAAGTCTGTTTTCGGCAGGAACAAGAAAGTCCTCGACCTCGACCTCGACAATACCCTCTGGGGAGGCGTCATAGGTGATGACGGTCAGGAGGGCATCGAGATCGGTCAGGAGACCGCAGTTGGTCAGTCGTACAGCGAATTCCAGAGCTTCGTCAAAGGCTATAAGCAGTATGGAGTCCTTCTTGCGGTATGCTCGAAAAATGATGCGGAAAACGCTCTCCTCGGTCTCAGACACCCCGAAACGGTGCTGACTCCAGATGACTTCGTGAGCATCAAGGCAAACTGGGAAAGCAAGGACCGCAACATCGAAGCCTCGGCTTCGGAGCTCGCGCTTCTTCCCGAGAGCTTCGTCTTTGTGGACGACAATCCTGCCGAGTGCGAGATCATCCGCGCCCAATTGCCGGGAACATCCGTAGTGGAGCTGACGTCTGTTCAGGATGCAATGTACCGTCTCAGCCGCAGCGGCTTCTTTGAGGTGACTTCGATCTCCGCCGACGACCTCAGACGCAATGAGATGTATGCCGCAAACGCAAAGAGAAATGCCGAGGCTAAGAGCTTTTCGGACTATTCCGAATACCTGCTCAGTCTGAAAATGGAGGCTGTCATCGAGGATTTCAGACCGGTATATCTCTCGCGCATAACTCAGCTCACAAACAAGAGCAATCAGTTCAACCTGACAACACGCCGCTATTCCGAGCAGGAAATGGCTGAGGTCACTGAAAGTCCCGACCACATCAGACTCTACGGCAGGCTTGCGGACAAGTTCGGCGACAACGGCATCGTGTCTGTCATCATCGGACGATGCGAGGAGGATTCTCTTCATGTCGAGCTGTGGCTTATGAGCTGCCGCGTGCTCAAGCGCGATATGGAGCTTGCTATGCTCGACGCTCTTGCACAGGAGTGCAGAAACCGCGGTATTTCGAGAATCATCGGCTATTACTACAAGACTGCAAAAAACAATATGGTGTCGGGATTATATGAGAGCTTTGGCTTCACCCGCACTTCACTTTCCGAAAACGGCGATTCCGTCTGGGAAATGCAGCTTGACAGATACGAGAACAAAAACAAGGTCATAAAGATCGGAACAGGAGAAAAAATATGAACAAGAACGAGATAATGGAAAGACTTACAGACGTTTTCAGAGACGTTTTCGACGATGATTCCATCGTTATCACCCCTTTGACCACATCAGCCGATATTGAGGACTGGGACTCCATCGAGCATATCAACCTTGTGAGCGCTGTCGAAAACGAATTCGGACTCCGCTTCAAGATGAAAGAGGTCTCCGGCATGAAAAATGTGGGCGAAATGCTTGGCATAATTTGCGAGAGAGGAAAAAATGTCTGAACGCCAAGCGCTTCCCCCTGTGAAAAAAGAATCAGAGCGATCTGCGGCGGATTTGCGTGTGTTTTTCCACGGCAACAGCATTTACTTTTTTGTAAGCAATATCGAGGCGGTATCGGG
>DHYN01000101.1:0-167 GCA_002414125.1 Ruminococcus sp. UBA5129
CCTTTCTCAGCAGGGAAAGGAGGACGCGGACGGGGTTCGCCTCTGTTGCCTTCGATTGAAGTCATGAGAGCTGTTTCCTCACCGCAAACGAATGCTCCTGCACCGAGTCTGAGGTCGATATCGAAGCTGAAGTCGGTACCGAAGATGTTCTGACCGAGCATTCCCTG
>DHYN01000101.1:191-752 GCA_002414125.1 Ruminococcus sp. UBA5129
TAGGATACTCGGCACGAACGTATATATAACCCTGCTTTGCGCCGATAGCGTAGCCTGCGATAGCCATAGCCTCGAGAACAACATGGGGATCACCTTCGAGTACGGAACGATCCATAAATGCACCCGGGTCACCCTCATCGGCATTACAGCAGACATACTTCATGTCAGCATCGGGAACGATATTCTTAGCAAGCTTCCACTTCATACCTGTCGGGAATCCGCTNNCGCCTCTTCCGCGGAGACCGCTGTCGAGGATAGTCTGAATAACATCGTCCTGAGACATGGTTGTGAGGACCTTACCGAGAGCCTCGTAGCCGCCTCTGCCTATGTATTCATCAATGCACTCGGGATTGATAACACCGCAGTTTCTGAGAGCGACTCTGTGCTGCTTCTTATAGAAAGCAGTCTCATCGAGAGACTTGATATTATCGCCGTCAACTGTCTCGTCATAGAGGAATTCCTTTACAGGATTACCGCCAACGAGGTGCTCCTCAACGATTCTCGGGATCTCGTCAATATTTACTCTCGAGTAGAAAGTTCCCTCGGGATAAACGATCATGA
>DHYN01000101.1:780-3112 GCA_002414125.1 Ruminococcus sp. UBA5129
TTATCTGCAATACCCTTAGCAGCAAGCTCCTCATTAAGCTTTTCAACTATCTTAACCGAGCCTGAGGATGTACATCCTGTACCGCCGCAGACAAGGACGTGCTTTTCATATTTTGAAGAAGCTGCATCGTGAGTTCTGAGCGCAACTTCACCCTGCATAGCTTCTCTGACAACCTTGAGTTCTTCAAGAGTTTTCATAAATTGACCTCCTAATGGTAATATATTTATTATGCGTATTTTGCAATGATGGTCTCAACATCATCTACTGTAAGACGACCGTAGACATCCTCATTAACAGTAAGTACAGGAGCAAGTCCGCACGCACCAATGCAGCGGCATGCTTCAAGTGAGAATTTACCATCGGGAGTACATTCGCCGCCTGCGATACCAAGCTTTTCCTGAAGCTTATCATAAATGTCGCCTGAGCCCTTAACGTAGCAGGCAGTACCAAGACAGACTGAGATAGTATACTCGCCCTTCGGATAAAGTGAGAACTGTGCATAGAATGTTACTACACCGTAGATCTTTTCGAGCGGGATACCTGTTTTATCAGAAATGATTTTCTGAACCTCGATTGGAAGATAGCCGTAGATTTCCTGAGCCTTCTGGAGAATGGGCATTAAAGCACCCTTTTCGTCCTTCTTCTCTTCGATGATCTGAAGAAGCTCAGCCTCCTGTTCAGGAGTGCCCTTGAAAGGAACCGTCGATTTTGCTGAATTCATTAAATGAACCTCCTTGTATTTACTGTGAAAGCGTTTATTTATTAATAAGAGCTTATATACGTAAAAGCTCCGCATTGCGCTCCTGTCTTCCCTGCCCGATATTGTCCTATCGCAAGCTGAGGCTGACAAAAAATTAACAATGTGGTTTGCTTTTCCATTTGCTCTTAAAATATAATCAACTTCACATATCTCTAACATTATAACATAAATCCAAATAAATTTCTATCCCCATTTTGCACTAATTAAGCCTCTGTATTTTGTGCATTTTCTACACATTCTCCGAAATTACCTTATTCTTCATTTAAATAACTCCTATTAATCGTTTTATAAATAAAACATTATACAAATTCCGAAAAAGTTTATAAACCAAATCATCTAAATCCTGTTGACATTTCAAATGTATTACTGTATATTTAAAATATACTATCATAATCGCAGTATTATGCCTATGCGCTGCGTATCCTTGGCTTACCGATGCCGTAAAATCGGTTTTTCACGGAGGTTTTATGGCTATTCCCAACGATCCTGCTATCCTTTTCAGCTATATCAACACCAAGCTCAGAGACGAATTCTCATCACTGGACGATCTCTGCCGTTCACTCGATATATCTCAGGAGGAGATCGTCAAGAAACTCGCATCTATCGGCTGCGTTTATGATGTAAATACCAATCGTTTCAAGTAATCGGCTTTTTGCCGAAAAGGGAGGGCTTTGAAATGAAATCAAACAAACTGATCGCAGGCATTTTGTCTGCGGTGATGGCAGTCTGTTCTGCCGCACCATGCTTTGTCTCGGCTGTGACGACCGATGAGGACGAGCCGCTGTACACGCTTTCCTATGATCTGGACACGGAAACTACGGAATGCGAGGACTTCACTGTTTTCGATGATGCACAGTTTAAGCATCATGAGATCACCAACTTACCCGAGGATCTGCCCAAGCGTGAGGGATACTTCTTAACCGGCTGGACGATCGACGGCGTTTTTGCTTACGAACCGGGCGACATATTCATGATGCCGGATGAGGACGTCGTATTAAAACCTATATGGATGGCGGAAAAGGGCGAAACTTATTCCCTCTCCTACAGTGTATTTTATGATGATGAGGAACATATTGACTTCACGGCCAACAAAAATCTCAGCAAAGCCCAATATATGCCCGGTCAGATTTACCATGTCGCTATGAACTCATTCTCAAGAACAGGATACTGTCAGATCGGCTGGACAGACGGCGAAAACGATCTCTATTACCAGGCTAAAGTCATTATGCCTGCTCACGATGTAACACTGACTCCGTGCTGGCATCAGTACTACTCTATCAGATACGACGCCGGAGATGTTGACAGAGTTATCGGCGACAGCGCCTATGTTTTCAATGACCGTTACGAGGGTCTCGTATTCGACCTCGCACTGCCCAACAGGCTTTCGCGTGCCGGATTCAACCTCACCGGCTGGCTATGTGAATATGACGGTCAGGTCTACAAAACCGGTTCGTTCTTTACTATGCCCGGATGTAATGTGACATTCTATGCGGTATGGACTCCAAAAGATTACAACGTTGTTTTCAGGAGCACTGTTAACGGAGCTAAAGAGAATGTTTTGGTTTCCGGCAA
>DHYN01000101.1:3147-3363 GCA_002414125.1 Ruminococcus sp. UBA5129
CTTCGCAGGATGGAAATTCGATGGTGACGATCACCTTTATCAGCCGGGCGATGAATATCTTATCCGCGGCGCTGCTCCGGGACTCGGAATTGTTCTTAATGCACAGTGGATGACTCAGAACGAATACAATGAATACATGAAGGAAAATTCATTCAGTTCCCTTGATCTTGTAATGCTTAGGAAAAAGGCAGTTGCAGGTGATGGCGATGTTACTCT
>DHYN01000101.1:3410-16555 GCA_002414125.1 Ruminococcus sp. UBA5129
GGGATCTATTTTTATTTTATGACACCGAGTCCCTCAAGAAGTATCTTAACACCGAGTATCACGAGGACTGCTCCTCCGGCGATCTCGGCTTTACTTTCATACTTGCTTCCGAATTTGTTTCCGATGATTATTCCGACAAACGAAAGTGCAAACGTAATTATCGCAATAAGAGACACGGAGAGTATGATATTAGTCTTTTCCGTTGCGAATACAATTCCTACGGCAAGCGCATCAATGCTCGTTGCGATCGCGAGGATAAAGAGCTCCTTTATATCAAGCTTGTACTCCTTGCTCTCCTCTCCTTCCTCGTCATGAAGCGCTTCCCAGATCATTTTTCCGCCAATAAATCCAAGAAGTACAAGTCCGACCCAATGGCTGAATTTCGTGATGTAGGATGCGAATGTTGAACCGAGAAAATAACCCAGCAGCGGCATTACACCCTGAAACACACCAAAAAACAGTGCAGTTATAAAACCGCCTTTGAAGTCTATCTTCTTCATACTGAGTCCTTTGCAGACAGCTACGGAAAATGCATCCATAGCAAGTCCTACGGACAATAAGATGAGAGCGTATATCGTCATAACTTTCTCCTTTGATAATTCTGATTAAATTGTATGCATCCGACTTCACAATAATTACTGAATCAGCAAAAAACATAGACGAACTCCATGCTTTTAGAGGTTATCTATACTAATTCATAGTTATATTAACCGCCAGAATTAATTTGACATTTACTATAAAAGGGACGGCAAAGCGTCCCTTTTTTAATTATTCTTCAGGCATCTCCCAGTTGTGATATACGTTCTGCACGTCATCATTCTCCTCAAGGTGCTCGAGAAGGAGGTTCATCTTCTTGATCTGCTCCTCATCGGCGAGAGCTGTGTATGTTGAGGGGATCTGCTCTACCTCTGCGGAAAGAACATTGTATCCCTTGCCTGTAAGTCCCTCTCTGAGCGCACTTACAGCCTCCGGAGCGCACTCGATCTCGACTGTTTCCTCGTTTACCTCAAGGTCGTCACCGCCGAATTCAAATACATCCTCCATAACAGCATCCTCGTCAAGACCGTTGTTCTCAAGGATAACGATACCTTTCTTTGAGAACATGAAAGATACGCATCCTGATGTACCAAGGTTGCCTCCGAACTTATCAAAGTAATGACGTACATCACCTGCTGTTCTGTTCTTGTTGTCGGTAAGGCACTCTACGATAACCGCAACGCCGGCAGGACCGTAGCCCTCATAGATCATTGTCTCGTAGTTGTTTTTATCACCGTCACCGGCTGCCTTTTTGATGACTCTCTCAATGTTGTCGTTGGGAACATTATTTGCCTTTGCCTTTGCGATAAGGTCACGAAGCTTGCTGTTGTTGTTCGGGTCGGGACCGCCCTCCTTTACGCATACGGTGATCTCACGTCCGATCTTTGTAAAGATCTTTCCCTTTACTGCATCGGTAGCTTCCTTTTTACGCTTGATATTGTTCCATTTTGAATGACCTGACATATTAATTCTCCTAACTATTCAAGTTTATCTCTTCATCCGAGACCGAATTTATAATTAAATCAAACAGTTCACTGATCCTGTCAAAGCTTCCGATAAGATACAGATACCCAAAAAGGCACTCCAACGCTGTAGCGCGCCTGTATTGTATCGCATCCGCGTGCTTAGGGACGGTATTTCCCGTTGCATTGCGCCCTCTTTTGAGAACGGAAAGCTCCCTTTCGTCAAGATGCTCCGAGATCAGCTCGTAGGCTTCCGACTGAAACTCCGCACACACAAGCCTGATTTTTATAGAATGAAGCTTTGATGCCGGCATATTCGCCCTGCGCAGCAGAAATTCCCTTACGAGCGTATCGTAAACACTGTCGCCAAGAAATGCGAGAGTCAGCGGACTGTATGATCCTGCTTCTCTTTCAGTTAATTTTTCTTTACTCATCTTAATATACAAAATCGAATTCAAAGCCCTCAAGATTTACCGTGTCACCCTCGTTTATGCCCATTTCCTCAAGCTTTGCAATTATGCCGCTGTTGATGAGGACTCTCTGAAAATATTGCAGCGACGAATAATCGTCAATGTTGATAGTACGCATAATAGGCTCGATCCACGGCGCATCAACGTAATATACATCGTCCTCGAGAGTGATCTCAAAGCGCTGACCGAGACCTGCCTTTTCGTCAAGCTCTGCCTGCGGTATCGGATCAGGCTCAAATTCCTTAATAGGCGGAAGCGTATCAAGCACCTCCGAGACCTTGTTTATCAGCTCGACTGTACCCTGAGTCGTTGCCGCGGAGATCTTAAAGAACGGGAATCCCTTACCCTCGATATAGCTTCTGAAAGCCTCGATCTGCTCGGGAGATGCCATATCGCATTTATTTGCCGCAACTATCTGGGGACGCTCTGCAAGCTCCTCACTGAATTTTGCAAGCTCACGGTTGATTATCTCAAAATCCTCCTGTGGATCTCTGCCCTCGATGCCTGAAACATCTACCACATGGACGATCAGACGGCATCTTTCAACGTGTCTGAGGAATTCATGTCCGAGACCGACTCCGTCTCCCGCGCCCTCAATGAGTCCGGGAATGTCAGCCATAACGAAGGACTTCTCCTCCTCGACCTTTACAACTCCGAGAACGGGAGAAAGCGTTGTGAAGTGATAATTCGCAATCTTCGGCTTTGCCGCGCTGACAACTGAGATCAGCGTTGATTTGCCAACATTCGGAAATCCGACAAGACCTACGTCCGCAAGCAGCTTGAGCTCGAGTGTAACATCGAATTCCTCACCGGGATAGCCCGGCTTGGCAAACTTCGGGATCTGACGTGTTGATGTTGCAAAATTCACATTTCCCTTACCGCCGTTGCCGCCTTTTGCGAGGATTTTCGGCTCGTCTGTTGACATATCAGCCATGATCCTGCCCGANNGACTCGGCTTCTCTGACGACCGTTCCTCTCGGGACTTTTATTATTAGCGGAGGAGCACTTTTTCCTGTACAGTTTCGCGCTGCACCATTCTGACCCTTCTCGGCAACATACTTGCGTTTGTACCTGAAGTCGATCAGTGTAGAAAAGTTGTCGTCGACCTGAAACACCACATCTCCGCCTTTTCCGCCGTCACCGCCGTCAGGGCCGCCTGCCGCAACATATTTTTCGCGATGAAACGACACAGCTCCGTCGCCGCCGTCACCTGCTTTGATCTTGATTTTCGCCTTGTCAACGAACATATACTGCCTCCTTTTCATGCAATTAAGTCCGATGCTGTCTTAATGAAAAATCCCAAGCAAAAGCTCGGGATTTATGCCACGATTGAACTCGTAATTACTGCTCCGTGTAAACAGAAACTTTCTTACGATCACGTCCGTAACGCTCAAACTTTACCTTACCGCTTACTGTAGCGAATAATGTATCGTCAGAACCGATACCTACACCCTCACCGGGATGAATATGTGTACCTCTCTGGCGAACGAGAATGTTTCCGGCTTTAACGAACTGTCCGTCTGCTCTCTTAACACCAAGTCTCTTAGCCTCAGAGTCACGACCGTTCTTTGTTGAACCAACACCCTTCTTATGAGCGAAGAACTGCATACTAATTCTTAACATACTTACACCTCCGAAATAGTGATCTTAATTGTGTTCGGGAATTCTTCAAGTATCGCTTCAATATGCAACCGAAGCTGCTCAAGCAAATCATTTACCGTTTCGGACTCATCTCCGACGCTACAGTCGATGAGATTTTCCTCCACGCTTACACGCGGACCGCATCCGAACTTGTCCATGATATTCACGATAAGCTGTATTGCGGACGAGACTGCCGCACAAACGACATCATGACCGCTTTCAGCATATCCTGCATGACCTTTTATCGAGAAGCCGACAAGATATCCCCTATGCTTTTTGAAATCTGCCTTAATCATTATCAAGCTTTGATAGCTTCGATCTTGACCTGAGTGTAAGGCTGTCTGTGACCCTGCTTTTTCTTCTCACCCTTCTTGGGCTTGTAAGTGAAAACAGTGATCTTCTTAGCCTTGCCGTTCTTCAGAACCTTAGCTTCTACAGTTGCACCTTCAACGTAAGGAGCACCGATCTTAAGACCGCTTTCTGCGCCGATAGCTACTACCTTATCGAATGAAACTGTCTCATCAGCCTCAGCTGCGAGCTTTTCGATGAAGATAACATCACCTTCGTTGACCTGATACTGCTTTCCGCCTGTTTCTATAACTGCGTACATATTGTGGCACCTGCCTTTTCAATAAACTCGCTGTGACGGGCGTCATTGCATGACTTTAAAGCTCCGTCCACATGCGGCAATAATATTTTATCACATCACAATGCTTTTGTCAAGAGCTTATCTGTGATTTTTTTCAAATTTTTTTGGAAAATTACCACACTCTGTAGTTCTCGTCAGCTATTCTGTAGGAGGTTCCGGGAACATAGAGATCACCGGGCTCGTGACCTGCCTCGTGAGCCTTTCTCAGTTCTCTGAATGCAACGCTGTTTGCAACGATCTGAAGCACTTTCTCCTTCGGAGGCTGCTTTGAAAGAAACTGGATAACAGCCTGTTGTATATAGAAGTATGAACGGAGCTGAGTCTTTTTGAACTCGATATTGGAGCCGTCCTCCATAAGGAAGAGACTGTCCCCCTCCTTATAGCCCATGATGAGCTTTGAAAGGATCTCGGGCACAAATATCCTTACCTCGGAAGCGAGCGAATCGTTGTTTGCTTCCTCCTTGAGCTTCTTGACCATTGCATCATACTGCTCCTGACTCGTGCATGTTGACATCTGCTCGATAGCGATATTTGAAAGAGCTATAACCTCATCCTTTGTGAACGGACAGTCGACATCTGCTTTGTTTACACATATCGCATACTGTTTTTCGGCGATAAAGCGGTCGCTTTCTCCCCATGATTCAAGGTAATCGGTGAAGAATTTTGCAAGCTCTACGCAAACACTGCCATTAATACGAACTTCAATGATCTTGTTCTCCTTATAGCGTGCGAGGTAGATCCTGATCCAGTAATATTTCTTTGAACCGAGATATTTCGGGATCTCGGACATAATGCGGTTCACGAGGACAGTCTGCTCGCTATCCTCCTCCTGCTTCTTGCCAATCTTTACTATTGAGTGAGCGTACATATCGAAATCATAATGCTGATGGAGGAAGTCTACCGACAGCGGAATAGGCTTCTGCTTGAACATAGACTGATTGAGTGGATGCCAAAGACCTCCGAAGAAGATGTCTGCTGCCNNTGCCATTGCAGCAGCCTCCTCCTCAGTCTTACCCTGTGCGTCAACGGGGTCAAGAATAGGCTCGTCGAAATCATCGTTGCGGACGATAAATGCAACTGACAGCATAACGATCTCATCCGTCTTTTCGCACTTTCCGATACTCACGTCAACCGTAAATCCTCTCGGCATAATAACACAATTGTCAAAGAGATTGCCGTTGAGCTTCTGATTGAGAGCTTCAAGAACGATCTCCTTAATGTCCTTCTGATTTTCCTTTGCTTCCTCTGCCTGATTTTTCTTCTTAAAAAGTCCCACTGTTAATCATACTCCTTGTATTAATAATTGATAAATTATTCTGCGATCAATCTCACTGCTGCCCAGCCGTCCTTGACATTTGTCTCGTCAAGCATAAAGCCTGCACCGACTATTGCATCGATCACTTCATCCATCCTTTCCTCGATAATTCCGGAAATGATGAGAATGCCTTTGTTTTTTATACAGCTTTTAAAATAGTCCTTCATTGCGATAAGCACATCTGCAACGATATTGGCTGTGATAAGATCATAGCCTGCTCCGATCTTTCCGCGGAGCTCTTCATCATCTATTACGTTTCCGCAGTATGCTGTATACCTTTCCTGCGGGATATTATTCTTCTCAGCGTTCTCTGCGGCTGTTTTCACTGAATTTTCTTCGATGTCAACCGCAACCGTACTCTCGGCGCCAAGAAGCATCGCACCTATTGACAGGATACCGCTTCCACACCCCATATCAAGTACCTTGTCACCATTCTTGAGGCTTCCCTCAAGAAGCTCTAGACAAAGTCTCGTTGTATGATGCTGACCTGTTCCGAAGCTTGATGCAGGGTCGATCTCAAGGACGATTCTCTCGTTATCGTTGGAATAATCTTCCCATGACGGCTTTATAAGCAGCTTCGCACCAACAGCAATCGGTTTGAAATACTGCTTCCAATTATTTGCCCAGTCCTCCTCACGGATATTTGACAGTTCAAGCTCAAGTCTGCCGTATGAATTCTCGGTATCGGCTGTCTTTAGGTCTGCAAGCATCGCCTTTATCGCGAGCAGCATATCTGCTCCCTGTGAATTCTCGGGAAGATACACGGTAATGCACGTCTCACATTCTTTCAACCCCATAAGGTCATCGTCAATGTAATCCCACTGACCGTTCTTATTCTCGAGAAATTCATTGAAATCCTCCGCATCCTTTATCGCGAAGCCTTTGATGCCTATATCCATGAGCTTGGCGCTCAGCAGCTCGATCGCTTCGGTCGATGTATAGATGTTGACTTCAGTCCAGTTCATTCAGTTCTCCTTTCTCAATTACATATCGCAGAAAGATAATATATAACATCGTTATTGTCAACGCTGCCGTCATCATTTATATCCGCAGCAGAGATCTCACACTCTCTTAAGATCGAAATGCCGTCGGGAAGCTCCGTGAGCGAAAGAAGGTACTCCTCAAGAAGCGCAAGGTCATGACAGTCGATAAGACCGTCTCCGTTGATATCGCCCTTTCTGCGGCTGTCTGCACATCCTGTGAAAGTAAGCTTCCTCATGTCGACCCAGCCCTGTTCAGCTCCGAGCTGAATAAGTCCGATGTCATCTGTTGTTGAGAGTATCTCAACTATCTGACCGTATTTCACCGATGCGATCTCACTGCCGTTGTTTGGAGCTGAATAGACCGCCACGGATGAAGCACCTGAATTACAGTACTCGCCGAGTTTATACTTCGGCAGTGTCGTTGGCGCGGCAGTTGTCGGAGCCGCGGTAGGCGCAGGCGCTGTAACAACAGGCTGTGTATTGCACGGGGAATTCTTTCCCGTAAATACTCGCAGTTGTGTAATATTTGCATTGCTGTATGAATCGAAAAGGACAGTATCTTTCTTTGCAGGATCCATCATATAGACGGTATCGCCGACTATACTGTCGATTAGGACCCAATGACCGCCCGTGGAGCATACAAGGTAGTAGCCCTTATCGGAAAGTGCCTTCATCTCGGCAGCCTTTCCGCTCTTTGTTGACGAGGTGAACGTATACTTCATCACAAACGACACATCCGGAATTGCCTTTGTGACAGATGCCCAGCTCGCGATCGAGCCGTATCGGTCAAACGCATTAAGTGAATTGAATGTGTTTACAAGTGTGAGCGGCGAGAAATCATCCACTGACTTTGAACCCGAATGAACCGCAAGCATCGCGATCGAGGTCACAAGACAGCCGGCACTGCTCATAGTCTCACTTGAGCTTCCGAGTTGTACCGAACCCCATCTCGCATCCATTTGAAGCCATTGTCTGTAGTCCTCGGCTGCCGAAGTCCTCAGACTTCCGATCGAGGGTATGTACGCGCATACGAACGCAGCAATTATCAGGACAACTGCTGTTATCCTCCTGAAAGCTTTACTGTGCATTTTAAACTCCTCCTTTAGCAGTAGGATCAAGTTGTTTTTCCCTTTTACCCTTTGATCTTTTTCTTCCATGCAGCTTTTCATAAATGCCTAAATATGTGTTTATTGCGGCTTCACCCTGCTCGGGAGCTGCCTTATTCTGTCCATAAACTATACTGTCAAAATTGAAAGCTTCCTCCGAGATGTCTGTTCCAATGGTCATCATAAGCAGTTCGGACGCTTCATTGGATGTCAGTGTACCGTCGATACGGCAAAGCTTTCTTATTCTGAGCACCGAGAGAACCACTTTATCCTCGGGAGACTTGTTTTTAACTCTTAACAGGAACATCTTATGCGATACGACAGGACTAAGCTTGATCGCGATAAGTATGATAAATGTGAGAATAAGAATGAAAACGCCTGCCTGAGTGAGACTCCTCATCGAGTTATTCTTGTTAGCAGCAAAGTCGCCGTCAGACGGAACAGTAGGCTCAAAGCTCATCCAGCCGACCCCTCTTATGTAAAGCTCCGGAAATGCGTGTGAATCCTTTCCACGGATATAAAACATCTCGTCATCCGGATCATAATCATGCATATTGTAGCCTATGTCTAATCTTGCCGGTATGCCCGCCGCTCTCGCAAGAAGCACCATTGACGTTGCAAATTCATAGCAGACCCCGCGCTTATCCTTAAAGAGAAAGTCTACTGCATTCGCATTTTTTTCTTTTTGGAAGTCGAGATCATACACAAAATCTTCATCAAGGAAATAATTTACCATTGCGACAGCCTTTTCATAATCAGAATTGAGTCCTGCAACGATATCATCCGAAAGCGCTTTAATACTGTCACTGCTGCCATAATCAAGCAGTTCATCAATATATCGATAGCTGTATAAGCTGTCACTGATGACTTTTGAATCGGAATACTCACTGCATTCACGCAGCAGATCCTCGTAATCGTCAATACAGAGCATATCGGAAAGCTCCTTGTTCCTCGGATAAGAGAAGAACGAGTCTCTGCTGTAGCGGTACTTTACAACATCATTTCCGTAAAAGAACGAATCATCGGCATAAAGCAGATTTGACCTGATCTTCGCAAGCTCTGCATCCGTTTTTACCTCTGTGATCTCGCAAACACCGTCCGGGATAGGCATGAATTGCCCTCTTCCTGATGCAAGACGTACAGAAAGCTCTGCTGTATCGGGGAATGTTATATCATTGGAAGAAAACGGCTCTATTCCGTACCTCTTGGCGATCTCGGGTCTACGCTCGACAACATTTCCGATCTCCTCAAGGAGCTTGCCGGTCTCGAAGAATCTGAGTTCGTAATAAGCGCCCCTATGATCGTACTTCGTGTCGTGGTCTATGACCTTCCATGTATCTGTACTGTAGTCATATGAAGAAAAGGTAGTTGTCTTGAGACGAAGAGGCTCATCTGCTTTTGCATAATATATAATATTGTTATCCCTGTTGGAACTGAATATATCAGGCTCGGTAGTATCACGGAAAACGTTGAGAGCTGCCACAAGTTTGTCGGTAAGTGCATCAGCATCAATAAGCATATCAAGATAGTCGCGGTTAGCCTCGATGGCAGGCTTCGGTATTATCGCCGCGACAGCCGCAAAAACCGCAGAGTATACAGCTATCGAGCTCCAGACCGTCTTTTTACCCACGATCTTTACTCCGTCCCTTTCGGTAAGCTGACGATACATTATCATCATTACGATATATCCGACTGCCAAAAGCAGAATGAAAGCTGTCGGCATTTTCTCGTACTCCTTACCGTATATTGCAAACGGTATAATGAATATGAGAAAATTCATGAATATCCTGTATCGCACCTTATTGAAGTAATAGATGACCGATGCCATAAAGAACGTGAAAAGTATGAATATCGCAAAAGTATAATACGCATTGAAATCCACCGAATCCTGCGGTGTAATGAACCATAGCAGGAACGTGATCGGGTAGTCCTCATGTCCCGTATTGATCGCAGCTCTTGATGCGATCAGAAACAGGAATCCGACTGACAAATATAGGAATGCGCCGATAATATGATGTTTATTAATGAAATCAAATACCGTAAACACAACAAGTCCGAGTGCTGCTGCGAGCAAGCCATACAAGATGTAGTGATCCTCGGTATAGTGATACATTATAGACGTGAGTGTCAGCACCGTGTAAATAAGCACAGGATCGCATAATCTTCTGATTACACGGCTGAGAAATGTGTCTTTGGTGATTATATTTTTGAACATGATCAAATAGGTTTGAAATTGTTGTCGTCATCAAGATACCAAACAGGTACCTGAAGCTTGTGTGCAGTCCTTACATCGGGTACAATAACGCAGGTACTGTCAATATTCGGGACTGTTTTCAGCAGATCTCCGAAGCTTTCGGAGGTATCTGTTGTTGCGATTATGCTTGCACATGAGGCTTCTACAAGTGTACTTGCTGAAATACGCTTGTCCTTTTCGACTTTATAAGCAAGCACCTTCAAAAGAAGCATCGCAGGGTACTCCGGATTGTCCACACACTCCGCAGCAGGAGAGCCGTCCGGAGAATTGTAAATGAGTGTGCAGGCGATTCCCTGCTTTATAAGCAATGTCAGGAATCCAAAAACCGACTGGAGGATCTTCTCCTCGCTTCTAAGAGCGTGAAGCTCCTCATCCGCGCTGTTTCTGAACAGATCAAGTATGATACACGGCTGAACGGCTGATGATGCTTCGTCAAGCCGCACCATGAGCTTTCCGGTTTTTGAGGAGAGCTTCCAGTTTATACGCTTTAGTGAGTCGCCCTCGACATATTCTCTATGCTCGTAGCCAAGAGTTGTATTTGCGGAAAAAAGCATTGCTGTATCATTATCTTCATCGTCCTCAGTCGTAAGCACAAGATCAGCGACTGTGCGAAAAAGCGCCGATGACGAATTAATATCGGGAATCAGCGGTATTATTCCGACGTTTTTCGGTTTAGGAAGTTCGCACTGACATTTCAGCTTCATGAATCCAAGGAATCCGCATGAGCGTACCGAACCGATCGAGACCTCTGCCGAACCGCCTATCGCAGCATTCAGAGTGAAAGTATACTCTTTCCTCCTGTTTGTATACATCGAAAGACGATGTGTCATAGGCTGGGTGTCAAAGCCTGCGGAAAACTCAGGTATGATGTCGATAAATGCTACGGGAAGGTTACTGCTCTTTTCAACGGTCACTCGTACCTCAAGTGTACTCCCCTTTTTAACGTAGCCGTCACAATCAAATGTGACCTTTACATTTTTCCTGCCGTTAAGCACAAAAAGAAGCGATGTAAGCGGCGCAAGTACGAGGAAAGCAATGAGTATGACTCCCATTTCGCCGTCCACATAAAAAGTAAAGATAAATATTAGAAACGCTACCGCAAGAAGTGAGATAAAGCTTTTCATATTATATTCCCATTGCCGGCACATTGCACGTAGCGAGGAGATGACTGATATATTCCTCAGCATTGCCGAATGTAGATTTACCTTGCGGCGAAAGGATTATTCTGTGAGCGAGCACCGAGACTGCGCAGTTCTTGACGTCATCGGGAGTTACATAATCACGGTCGTAGATATAAGCAGTCGCCTTTGCAGCCTTATAGAGAGCTATGCTTCCTCTCGGGCTGATGCCGAGTACGGTATTTCTATCGCCTCTTGTTGCGGCAACGATCTCTACCACATACTTCTTCACCTGATCCGTAACTCTGATCTTCTTTACGTCCTGCTGCATAGCGAGAACATCCTCCACTGAGATCACGGGAGCTTCTATATTGAGTACGGGATTATGATGCTCTGTACGTTCAAGAATCATGATCTCCTCGTCAGCCGACGGATAGCCCATTGAGAGCTTCATGAAAAATCTGTCCATCTGAGCCTCGGGAAGATGATATGTACCGTATGTTTCAACGGGATTCTGTGTTGCCATGACAAGGAATGGCTGCGGAAGCTTATGCGTTTTGCCGTCAAGACTAACCTGCCGTTCTTCCATCGCTTCAAGAAGCGCCGACTGCACCTTTGGTGAAGCTCGGTTGATCTCGTCAGCAAGAAGAAAGTTACACATTACCGCGCCCTCACGGTATATGAAGTCTCCTGTCTTATTGTCGACCATCGAAAAGCCTGCAATGTCGGACGGCATTACATCAGGAGTAAGCTGGATCCTGTTGAAGCTTCCGCCGATTGACTTAGAAAGCGATGTGATAAGCTGAGTCTTTCCCACACCCGGAACGTCCTCAAGAAGAACATGTCCTTCGCAGAGAAGAGCGGTTATAAGCTTTATTACTGTCGCATCCTTACCGACAATTACTTTTTCGATAGAGTCGGCAAGACATCGCACACTGTTGTTCATAAAATTTACCTCAAAACTTAGATTTATGGTTTACCAATATTAATTATAACACATTTCACACTTAACCGCAATAGTTTTATATATAAATATTACGCCCACACTTTTGGCAAAATTGCACAAATGCATGGGCGCTCAATTGTTGAAAATTATTTCTTAATTAATAGAATTCTTCACTTGAAGCTTTCTTCCTTTTGATAACGCTAACTACTATGATAGCTACACCTGCGATCGCGGCGATAATGCCTCCGAAGAAGAAAACGTAAACCATATTTGTAATCTCCGAATCCATAAGTTTCATTGATACATACATAGAATCGCCTGTAACAAGAGAGAGATCATCCATAGCTTCATCTCTGTACGTTATATAATCATCGTCCTCGGGCTGTGTGAACGTTCTTCCCTTGAAATCAATGCCAATCTCGGGCGGAAGCGCATTTTCGTCCTCGCTCGTAAGATAGTCATACCACTTATCAGCAGCATCGTCAAGCTTCGCCATGGTATCCTTGTTAGCGGTCGAGAAGATGCAGTAGAAAAACTCACCTTCATCATCCGAGAAGAGCATCTCGTCTGTAAAGTTACCGATTATATAATAGTTTGTCTCACGCTTGCTTACGGTAACACCGAATTTCTTCTCCGTTTCTTCATATGTTGCGAACGGTCCGTATACGAAATCTATCTTTCCCTCTGCCATTACAAAATCCTCAAGATCTGGAGCAGAGCATTCATTAATATTCACATGCTCACCCTTTATCAAAACCTTAAGATCTCTCAGAGTCGCAAGAGGAATCACAATTCCGAATATCAGCAGTACGATCGCGAGCTTAATTGATGTTTTCATGGCTTTCCCCTTTCAGAAAAACACCGCAGCTTTCCTNNCTCGCTGCGGTGCAAAATGACTTGATTACTTGATCATCTTTGCTACTTCGTCAGCAAGATTATCTTCCTTCTTCTCAACGCCTTCGCCGCGTTCATAACGGATAACGTCTGTTACTGCGATAGTTCCGCCAAGCTTCTTAGCCTCCGCATCTACATAGCCCTGAACTGTGAGCTTATCATCCTTAACAAATGCCTGCTCAAGGAGACAATTCTCGCTGTAGTACTTGCCAACCTTGCCCTCTACGATCTTAATCTTTACCTGCTCAGGCTTGTTAGCCATCTTGGGAT
>DHYN01000101.1:16577-19576 GCA_002414125.1 Ruminococcus sp. UBA5129
AACCTCAGCAGGAACATCCTCACGCTTGAGGTAAGGTGCATTGAGAGCAGCCGACTGCATTGCAACATCCTTACCGATAGAAGCTACCTGATCAGCCGAAAGCGCAGTGTCAAGCTTTACCATTACGCCGATGCTGCCGCCATTGTGAATGTAAGAAGCAAGTACGCCCTCCATTCTTACGAAACGACGGATAACGATATTCTCTCTGATCTTCATGCCTGNNTAAGAACCTCGCCTACTGTTGAAGTTCCGCCGCTGATAGTCTCAGCCTTAAGAGCCTCAACATCAGCAGGATTCTTCTCGATGATCGTATTCGCAACTGCATTTACAAAATTCTTGATGTCATCAGTATTTGCAGCGAAATCTGTTTCTGTATTAACTTCAAGGAGCACACCTACGCCGCCGTTTACAACAGCAGTTACGATTCCCTCGGCAGCTGCTCTGCCACTCTTCTTAGCCTGTGTAGCAAGACCTTTTTCTCTGAGGAATTCGATGGCCTTATCCATATCGCCGTCGTTCTCCTCGAGAGCCTTCTTACAGTCCATCATGCCAACACCTGTTGACTTCATAAGTTCCTTGATTTCTGCAACGGAAACCTTTCCCATTGTAATTACCTCCTGTAATTTATTTGTGAAAAACCCGAACTTTTTATCATTCGGGTTTTATGGATTTTTATAGATTATTCAGCCTCAGTATTCTCAGCAGTCTCTTCAGCAGCAGCCTCTTCCTGAGCAACAGCGTCATCACCCTGTCTGCCCTCGATGATAGCGTTTGCGATAGTGCCTGCGATAAGCTTTACAGCTCTGATAGCATCATCGTTGCCGGGGATAACATAATCCACTTCATCAGGATCGCAGTTTGTATCTACAATAGCAACGATCGGGATATTGAGCTTCTTAGCCTCAGCTACAGCAATCTTTTCCTTTCTGGGATCAACGATGAAGAGACATGCAGGGATCTTCTTCATTGTCTTGATACCGCCGAGGAATTTCTCAAGCTTCTCAATCTCGAGGTTGAGCTTTACAACTTCTTTCTTAGGAAGAAGATCGAATGTACCGTCCTCCTCCATGAGGTGAAGCTGCTCGAGTCTCTTGATTCTGGTCTGAATGGTCTTAAAGTTTGTGAGCATGCCGCCGAGCCATCTTGCATTTACATAGTGTGCACCTGCACGAGTAGCCTCTTCCTTAACGGAATCGCCTGCCTGCTTCTTTGTACCTACGAAGAGAACCTCGCCGCCCTGTGATGAAAGGTCGTGAACGAAGTTGTAAGCCTCTTCGAGCTTCTTAACTGTCTTCTGGAGATCGATAATATAAATACCGTTTCTCTCTGTGAAAATGTACGGTGCCATTTTCGGATTCCATCTTCTTGTCTGGTGTCCGAAGTGAACGCCTGCTTCAAGAAGCTGCTTCATTGATACTACTCCCATTGTGTAGTCCTCCTTAAATTGGTTAATATTATTCCTCCGCTCGACTTAACTTGCAGGCGACCCTCCGACGGAGAGCACCGAGCCGCAATAGTACAAGCGTGCGAATTGCTTTAATATTATATCATATTTTGACAAATATTGCAAGCTTTTTTGATTTAGTCAATCCAACAAACTTCACAATGCAAAAAGCGTGAATTTTGTTGTACTTTACAAAATTGCTTTTCCCGAGCGCTTTACAAGTATTACATCCTTGCCGATAACGCATATGTCCGCGCACGGTATCTCTATATCGCTCTCCCTGCCGAATATCCCGAAAAAACGCTCTTTACCGTAGATCACAAGCGATTTTACGCAGGCTCTTTCAATATCGAGCTCCGCATCATCTATGTATCCGAGCCGTTCGCCGGAATTTATGTCGATCACCTCTTTGCTGCGTATGCTCTCAAGACTGCACATCATGCCGACACCTCCGATTTTTGTGGCAATATGGTGGAGCAATACTATTTTATGCAGCAATATGCCGAAAAAATGCTCAGTCTGCTTCAGTCAGCTCTGCAAGCTGCTTTCTGATGAGACACACATCAAAGCATGTGAATACGCCGTCATCGTCCATATCTGCGTTTATAGAGCAATCATCGGTCACCGCAAGCAAATAGCTGCGAAGCTTGATTAGATCATTTCCGTCAAACGCCTTGCTGCTGTCCGCATCGCCTTTCATTTCAAACTTGAATCCATACTTCTCGGCATATTGCTGAGCCGCCGTATTCGGATAGCCGTGTATCACAGCTTCTTCAAACTGAATATACGGCGATACATCCGAATCATTGGAGTAGTATCTGAAGCCTATCGCGTGGTCGCCGATGCTTTTGACAGACTTTGGAATGTAAATATCCTTTATTTTCGGACTGTTCAGGAACGAATCCGATTCAATTACCGACACGCCTTCTCCGAAGCGCAGCTTAGTCAGTGAATGAAGCCCGTGAAATGCATGCTCCTGTATTGTCTTAACACTTCCGGGAATATTGAGTTCCTCAACAGATATGCACAGTTGGAACGCGCTGCTGTCTATTCTGCTCAGTTTGTCGTTGAAATTGATCGTTTTGATCTCATAGCAGGAATTAAAAGCGTAGCCATACAGCGTTTCAAGAGATGCAGGAAGCGTGATCGACTGAAGATTTGAGCAGCCTGAAAATGCACTTGATCCAATCGTTCTGACAGAATCGGGCAAAGTGATGCTATTTATACTTTGATTATCCTTGAAAGCCGCTTTCGCGACCGAGGTAACAGGTATGCCGTTCACCTCGGCAGGTATCTTGATATCTAAACCGCCCTTTTTCTTTGATTTAACAGCGCACTCTCCTTTTTCTTCATCTATCTCATAGACTATGTCCTCAATAGTTACTTCTTCTGCCGAAACAGTGTCAGAGTAATATAAAACACCTGAACCGACTGCCGCAAATGCCGTTATAACAGAAATTATCCTGCCCATCATTATAATCACCTCTTATAAATTTTCAGATAACCTCCAAATGACTTTTTCGGGAAACATATTCAGAGATCAACTATAATCATT
>DHYN01000101.1:19612-22016 GCA_002414125.1 Ruminococcus sp. UBA5129
AAGTAACTATTGAGGACATAGTTTAGATCAAAATCTGAAATCTCTTTGTCCGTTCTTGATATTTTCGAGATTCTTAAGTGCGACCTCGAGCACCTTTGGATTCGTAACGTTGTGGATCTCCTTTGCGATAAGAGCCTCTCCAACTGCCTTCGTCTCGGGAGAAGCATAATCCTCAAGGTATTCCTGAAGCGTCATAAGCGCATTCGGGTGACAGCAATTCTGTATCTGACCTACCTTGCACAGCGACATGAACCTGTCACCTGTTCTGCCCTCACGGTAACATGCGGTACAGAATGACGGGATATATCCAAGATCCATAAGCCACTTAACAACTTCATCAAGCGAACGCTGATCGGAAACATCAAACTGCTCTGTATCGTGAGGTCTCTCCTCAGTCGAATAGCCTGCATATCCGCCGACTGATGTTCTTGAACCTCCCGAGATCTGAGAGATACCAAGTCCAAGAACCTTATTTCTGCATGTCTCGTTCTCTCTTGTGGAGATTATCATTCCCGTATAAGGAACTGCGATCCTAATGCACGCAATAAGCTTCGAGAATATCTCATCATCAATACTGTTATCGAATACGTTAGGATCAATATCGGATGCACGCTTCACTCTCGGAACGCTGATCGTGTGAGGACCTACACCGTGAACAGCCTCAAGGTGTTCCGCATGCATGAGAAGTCCTGCAAACTCGTACTTATACATATCAAGACCAAAAAGGACACCGAGACCTACATCGTCGATACCGCCTTCCATAGCTCTATCCATCGCCTCTGTATGGTATGCGTAGTTGTGCTTTGGTCCTGCGGGATGAAGCTTCTCATAGCTTTCCTTATGGTAGGTCTCCTGAAATAGGATGTACGTTCCGATACCTGCTTCCTTGAGCTTGCGATAGTTTTCCACGGTAGTTGCGGCAATGTTTACGTTAACACGTCTGATAGCGCCGTTCTTATGCTTGATCGAATAAATAGTCTTGATGCATTCGAGAATATATTCTATCGGATTGTTTACAGGATCCTCGCCCGACTCGATAGCAAGACGCTTATGACCCATATCCTGAAGAGCGATCACCTCTGCCCTTACCTCATCCTGCGTGAGCTTCTTTCTCGGGATCTCCTTGTTCTGATAGTGATAGGGACAATATACACACTGGTTTACACAATAGTTTGAGAGATAAAGCGGCGCGAACATTACTATTCTGTTGCCGTAGAATGCCTGCTTTATGTCTCTCGCAAGATCATACATCTTCTCGTTGAGTTCGGGAATGTCACACGCAAGAAGGACACTTGCCTCACGATGAGTAAGTCCTGCGCACTCTACTCCCTTACCGGTCTTTTTGGGTGCTGCCTTCTCGAGAATCTGTTCAATAAGCTCACGGTTGCTCTTGTTCTTCTCTGCATATTCAAGAGTTGCAAGTATTTCTTCGTGATTGATAAATTCGTCGGCTACAAGTGACTTTGGATCGTACATAATTATTCCTCCGTTATTTTTTTGAGATCGCCGTCTTGACAGAGACGCCCTTTATTTGCCCGAGACGTCCTGTAAGTCGGCTTATGTTGTCCGGCTCGGCATCGAGTGCGACAGAAATGAGCGATATGCCACGTTCTCTGTAAGGGATACCCATTCTGCCGATTATCATGCTGCTGTTTTCATGCAGAACACGATTCACTTCCTCTGAAGCTGTCGGCTCGTCAATAACGATAGCCGCAACTGCTATCCGCTTTTCTTCCATGATACCTCCTAAGAACCTGACTTCACAAGAATCTCACGCATCTTTTCAGCAAATTTAGCTGAATCCTACGTCAAGAATTTTTGCAATACGACAGTATTCCTTCAAATTTTTTCCTTGTCTTCAGCGAAATTCGCTTGAGAATCTACACGATTTTCTTGTGAAGACAGGTACTAAAAAATCCGCCTGACAGACAGACGGAAGTGGTTCACTATTGCAAGAATTGCCGCTATCCGATAACAGGGAGCACCCTGCTGTCCGAAAACAAACAGTTATTTTTTTCACCGGCACAGAAATAAATCCCTGTGTCAGTATGTTTATTATATCACACTTTTAGAATTGTGTCAATTGCTTTTTTCGTTTTTCAGCATGGCAAACATTTTCTTTTTTATGAAGCATAAAGGCATTATACTCGCCGCTGTTGAAAATCCTTAAATATTAAAAATAATTTTTTTAATTTTAATTACTTTACTCTTGACAAATCCACAATTCTGTGATATAATAAATTTGTTAGTATAGTGGTAGACTCAATTTATACATATTTTTTCTTCGTAGGTCATAATAATTATATGTAGTATTTATGCCGCCGTGGCGGAATAGGCAGACGCATGGGACTTAAAATCCCACGATAGCGATATCGTACCGGTTCAAGTCCGGTCGGCGGCACCA
>DHYN01000076.1:0-443 GCA_002414125.1 Ruminococcus sp. UBA5129
ACAGAATGAGTATGTACAGCGGACTTGAAGTTCGCGTACCGTTCTGTGACTACAGGATCGCCGAGTATATGTACAATGTTAAGTGGGAATACAAGGACTACATGGGCAGAGAAAAAGGACTCCTGCGTGAAGCGATGAAGGATTGGCTTCCTGAAAAGGTGCTCACACGCAAGAAGAGCCCGTACCCCAAGACCCATAATCCCGATTTTCTCGCTGCAGTGACTAATGAGCTCCGCACTATCCTTGAGACCGACAGCGATGTTCTCGCACAGCTCGTGAACATCGACGAGCTGTGGAGTCTCGTCCGTCACGAGAGTGATGTTCAGTGGTACGGTCAGCTTATGAGACTTCCGCAGACTATAGCGTTCTTTATTCAGCTCTATCATTGGCTCAAGGTCTATCATATCAAGGCTGTATAAGCCTCCGCGGAGCAATAGAAACAC
>DHYN01000076.1:456-5704 GCA_002414125.1 Ruminococcus sp. UBA5129
GCCTTATACTCGCAATTATTTGGTTCGTTTGTTTTTCGATGTATAAATGACAGTACTATCTCCGTCAGAAAAACCGACTCCTGCACCGTCAAGTGATCTCAATTTATTTCTGCCGTTTCCCTCTTTGACATATTTCCGCAGAAAGCGCAGTGCGTGCTTTAATATTTCCTGATATTCGAGAGTACCGTTTACCGACACGAAAAGCTCCTGCGGATTTTCAATGTAGGTACAAGCCCAGTCATCGTCAGCAGAGTCAAATTGCGATGTAAAATAAGGATCAATGCCGAAGCCGTCCTCAGTTCCCTCGTCAAGACAGAAGAAAAGACCTTTCGCACCCTCGGGAATATGGTCAAGCAAGCTGTCAAGCCACTTTTCGAGCTTTTCATAAGTATCCTCGGCAGGCTTGGGCTTTGTCTGCTTTTTTCCGGTGGAAATATATTCACGGGTGAAAACATATTCCTCGCCTTTTTTGATGTACTCACGGACANNTCGGCGGAGATCTCATAATAAGCTTCATCCATAGGCGAATTCGGATAGCCTGCGGGAATATCCTTTGAAGAACCGTTAAGGTTCGGGACATAATAATAATGCCGAGCTTTTATGGGGAGAGCTTCATCCTCGGGATATTCGTACTCCTCCCCCGACAGCCAACTGCTGTTCATTTGATAATATGAGACTATCCTATCCTTTTCATCATATCTGAAACGAAATTGATCGCCGCACGAAAAATACAGGTCGGTCTTTTTATCGTAGTAAAAGTTGACTGCCCATACATAGCCGTCACGCTCAAAGGTATAATATCCGTTTTCAGTGCCGAAAGAATTATATGAACGAACGGCAACAAGCCTGCCTTGACGATAATACAGCTCCGTATGCTCGCCGTTTTCGGGGATCTTCTTTATGACCCTGCCGCGCTTAGCTCCGCGTACAATACGGTGTCTGATAAGGCTCGGATCAGCCAGTCCAAGCCAGTTGGCTTTCGATGTAAGGATCATTTTATCCGCATCCTTCACCTGACCGACCAGCTCATCACTGTGATCCTTGGCGTATTTCTCTGCCGCTTCTCCACACTCTATTATTTCATCGAATCCAACGAATAAATTGACACTCATAATAACCTCACATATACTGATTTATACAAGAACCTGCCCTCAACATGTAAGGACAGGTTCTTAGTCATAATATTTTTTTTCTGCTATGTACATTACGGCGGGAAGCCTTAATTGTTCATAGTACCCTGATTTTCGCCGAAGCTGCTTGCAACACCATTCTCGCCCCAGTTGAAGTTGTAATCGCTGTCGTCTAAGCTGTTATCCGAGCTTTCATTGCCCCAGTTGAAGTCGCTGTCATCCCAACTGTAATCGTCGTCATCCCAGTTGAAGTCGTCATCGTCCCAACTGTAATCATCGTCATCCCAGTCGTAATCATCGTCATCCCAGTCATAACCGTTGCTGCCCGATGCACTGCCTTCGATCATATCTGTTATGAGTACTGCAAGCTGATCGGATGTTTCCTCGCTGAGACCGAGCTTCTTAGCAATGTTGTAGAAGAGATCCTCAACATCGTCAAGTGTAGCGTAATCCTCAAGTGAAGAAATATCGAAGTTCTCGTCTATCATTAATGCATCGCTCTTATTCGGGAGCTCTACCTTTACATCTCTTTCAGCTGCAAGGCTCATTGTAACCGTACCATAGTCCTTGTCGTCGATAGCGATCTTATAGGAGATATCCTGCTTCTTACCGTCTGTCTTGAACTTAAGAGCGATAGGATCAATTTCATCAACGATTATCTTGATATCTGCGTTGAAGTAGCCGAGCTCCTTATCAACGATCTCAAAGCCCTTGATCTCTACAGAAGCCTCCATTTTCTCGCCGTCCATATCAGACTCGAAAGTAAGCTCGCCGTCTGTTGTCTTGCCGTCTGTTTCGCCGTTGAATACAACACTCATGTTATCGCCGTCAGCGTCAATCGAGCACTCAAATGCAAGCTCGCCCTTGTTTCTGCCGCAAGCCATGAATATCTTTACCTCGTCCTCGTCAATGTTGAAGCCGCAGATCCTGCCCTTGCTGTCAACATATACGTCAACGTCAACCTTATTCTTGCTGAGTTCGCCGTCAAGCATACTGTCAACAGAGCTGATAGCATCTTCGATGTACTCCTTATATTCGTCCTTGTCGAGATCGGTAACATCGCCGAGCTTATCGGTAACGATTCCCTGAATAGTCTTATCGCTCTTGAGCAGCTTGAGATATTCCTTAGCGAGCTTGAGTCCGTTCTTCTGATTGAGCTCAAGTGTTACGACGGAGCATTGTACGTCAATATCGCCGATCTCGATCTCGTCCTTCTTTTCGAGGTCGATGTCGCCTGTAAAGTTAGCGAGAGGTTCTGTATATCTCTTGACCAGCTCACCGAGCTCCTCGGGAGAGATGAACTTCTCGGGATCATCAGCGTATTCAAGAAGCTTATTTGAAGCAGTAAGCGAATCCGCAGCACCCTCAGAATCGAGTATCTCGCCGCAGTCAACACCTATCCACTTCTCGGAAAGCTCGGGAACTCTTGCGAATACGAGCATATCCTTCATGTCGATGCCTGCCTCGAGTGAGATAAGCTTTTCGTCATTTACCGAAGCAAAAACGCCGAACTTTTCGCTTGAACCCTTTACAGCCGTATCAACGCCGATTCCGACTGATTTGAGGTTGTCGATGACATTGAGCACCTCTTCAGCCATTTCATCGCCGTCCCCATCGCCGAGTTCATCCTTGATGAGAGACTTGACATCATCGCTGGGCTCATACTTGAGCTCTACAACCGACTTTGTACCCTTAGAAGATGTATCGAGAGCCTTCTTGTAAGCCTCCTCGACCTCCTTTGAAAAATCATCGGATGTATTCTCGACTACCCATGCGTAGTATGCCTCAGGCTTGCTGAATGTGAGCTTTACCTTGTTCTTTACTGTATCGGATAAGTTGTAAGCGATAGCGCCGCCGCCAACCACAGCAGCTACCACACCTGCGCTCACGCCGCCGATGATAAGTCCTTTCTTCTTTCCGCTCTTAACGGTATCAACGCCGCTGACGGTGTCGAGTCCGTTCTGGAAATCATTGTTTGAAAAATCACTCATAATATATTCCTCCTATTATCTTCTAATGATATGGGGATTTTCACATCATCATAATACCACATATAAAATTCAAAGTCAATAAAAACTGCGAATATTTGTTATTTTGTATACAAACTGTAATCTTTACGCCAAAATTTGTCGCATTCCGTCAAAATTACAGAGTCTGTGAATAATCGCCTTTCAGCCGAGCATAATACTTTTACAGCAGAATAAAGGCAATACCGCACAAGGCTTGTGCGTGAGATATGCAGTCAGATCGCATGCAAAGTCGTCAGGCGGGCTTTGTGCGGTGTTGCCTTAAACTGCGAATAACCATAAAGGAGACTAAGATCATGGAAAACAAGAAGAAAAACGATAATATCAAGTGTACCGTTTCACAGTGCCAGCATAACATGGTGACTGAGAATTACTGCTCTCTCGGATGCATCAGCGTAGGCACTCATGAGGCAAACCCCACTGTTCCCGAGTGCACCGACTGCAACTCCTTCGTAAAAAGAACAGGCTGCTGCGGCTAATCTCTGCCCGATTTTTCGGGCTTACATATTAGACTTTGTCGGAAATGGAGTATTATGCACTTTCCATAAATCACCACATAAAACTTAGTCAAATCGTGAAATTTTTTCAATTTACTTGAAATAATCACAAATATGGTTTATAATATATAATATAGCATTATACCAAGCAGGAGGTCAGATTATATGTTTGATAAAACTATGACATTCTCGGTCAACGAGGATAAAGAGGCTGAGCTCAAGAAGAATCTCACCATCATCTATGATGCCCTCACTCAAAAGGGCTACAATCCTATCAATCAGATCGTAGGTTATATCCTTTCGGAGGATCCGACCTACATAACCACCTACAACAATGCGAGAAACCTCATTCGCCACATAGATCGTGACGAGCTCTTGCAGGTACTCGTTCGCTCTTATCTTAACGCTTGATACCGCATCGCTGATCTGTCGGACAAGACAGAGAGCAGTCGTATAAAGCACGATGATCTTTCGCAGGACGGCAGTATAATGCCGTCCTTTGTGTTTTCACAGCGTTATCCCTTTGCCCTTTTCAGCATTACGACAAGCCATACTGTCATGAGCGCTGCCAATCCCCCGATAACGATCTTCCCTGCAAGCCACGGCGCACCGACCGCAAGAAATATAAAGAATCCCGTGAAAACAGCCCATATGAATATGCACGCTCCGTATCTCAAAGCCTTCGGGAGCTTTTCGTTACGGATAAATTTGTTAAGTATATCAGCGAGAAACGGTTCCATTCTTCATTCCTCCTTTCATAAAGGCAGCACCGCATAAGATCCGCCTGACGGCTTTGTCTAAAAATTCCCAATAATAATATAACCGTACTGTGTTATAATATCCTCAGCGGCAAGTATAAAAACTGCCGCAGAAAAGGAAGTATAACGCTTATGAGATTTGCATCAGCGGCACTTGCGGCAGCTATTGCTGCGGCAATGCTCCCGTGTGCTCCCGTCTACGCCGACCTTGACAATACCGTGATAGGCTACGGTCAGGGTACGACGCTCAACGAGCTGGGACAGCCATCAGATGCAGTCAGCTTTGGTCAGAGATTCGGCGAATACGATGCCTGCGCCTTATCCAACGATCCCGACAGGATCGTCATCACGTTCGATCAAGGCTACGAAAACGGCTATACCGCTCAGATACTCGATACTCTCAAAGAGAAAAACGTCAAGGCGATCTTCTTCCTCACAGGCGATTATGCCAAAAAAGAGCATGAGCTCGTATCGCGTATGATCGACGAGGGCCACATTCTCGGCAACCACGGCATGACCCATGCGAGTCTGCCGAAGCTCTCCGACAACGAGGCGGAAACGGAAATAATGTCGCTCCATAACTATGTTCTCGATGAATACGGCTATGAAATGAAATTTTTCCGATGCCCGTGCGGTGAATATTCAGAAAATGCGCTCGCCATTGCAAGCAAGTGCGGATATTCCACACTATTCTGGAGCTTTGCCTATGTTGACTGGAAAACCGATTCTCAGCCCGACCCCAATTCGGGCTTCGAGAAGCTCACTCAGTCGGCACACGGCGGAGAGATACTCCTGCTCCACTCGGTCTCATCCACAAATGCTCAGATACTCGGCAG
>DHYN01000076.1:5752-11379 GCA_002414125.1 Ruminococcus sp. UBA5129
GTCTATGCTGAATTTTTATACCCCCAAAATCATGACAGATGAGCTTCGCTATCATTCCCCCTGAAAAAATTTTTCTTCATCATTTATTCTTCCTCCGAATCTGCCGCTTCTGTAGCTGCGGGCGGTGTATATGAAAAGTCTGGTGTGCTGTCAATGTCGTCAACGTCAACGTTGATGAGAAGTCCCTTGTCCTCGCCTGCAACCTTTGGAAGCTTGCCGTCCCATTTCTGAAGCTGCTCATACATAAGCACCTTGCTTGTGATAGAGTCGTTTATGAGCTTGTTTGAATCTGCCTGAGCCTGTGCCTCGGCTAGAATAGCCTCTGCATTAGCCTTGGCAGTGATAACCTTCTTCTCAGCCTCCGTATCGGCAATAACGAGAGCCTGTTGCTGCTCGGTACGCGTCTTGATGAGGTTCTGCTCAGCCACCTGCTTTGCTTCGATAGCGTTGTTGAATTCCTGTGAAAAGTCGAAGTTCACTATGTTGAACTTCTCTATGTAGATGCCGTATGTATTGAGCGTTTCGTCAAGGAGGCTCTTTACCTCATCGCCGACCTTAGCACGCTCGGTTATGAGCTTTTCTGCCTTGTAATTTGCTGTCGAGGACTTCATACACTCCTGTACGACAGGGGCGATAAGAACCGTCTGGTAGTCCATTCCGACATTCTTGTAGAGCTCTGCGCTCTTGTCGCTGCTCACTCTGAAATTAACTGCGATAGTGCTGCTGACCGTCTGCATATCGCTCGAAACGGCTGAGGCAGGTGTCTCATAGACCTGAATCTTGTTCGACATCTTCTGAACCTCCTGAATGAAAGGTATCTTGAGGTGGAAGCCCTCTGACAGCGATGTTTCCGATACCTTGCCGAGCGTGAGAACTACTCCCGTATGACCGGCAGGCACAATCGTTACCGAACAAGCCGCAACGATAAGAGCCGCTGCTCCTGCAATTATCCACTTTACTCCGCCAAAGCCATTTTTTGATTTTCTGCCGGGTTCAAATATTTCGATCTTAGCCATTACTTATTCTCCTCATTTTTTCTTTCCTTTAAGGATTCATCAAACGCAAAGCCCGTGAGCCAGCCGATGAAGAATCCGAGTCCCATATTTCCGAAAAGCGCTCCGAGAATCGTTCCCGTACTCATTCCGAGCAGCCAGAACGCGCCTGCTCCCTTCACCTTCTTCTTTTCGGGAAGAGGCTGACCGTCGATACCGATTATCTCGTCAACCTTGACCTCTTCAATAATGTTTTCGTTTTTCATATCCTATTTCCTTTCATTTCGGCAAAGAATTCGAGCGAATCGTAGTAGTCGCTTTGTGAAATTGCTCCGGCGAGCGTTCCGCAGAGTATTCCCAAGCAGGCACCCAGAACCCCACCGATGACCGCATTTCCGAAGCAGAGGATACCGAGGAGAAGTCCGCAGGATATACCGCTCACAAGACCGAGCATCAGACTCAGTGCGAATATTTTTCCGAATCTCATAGCTTTATCCTTTCATGATGCCCGCAAATGCAGCCTCCATTTCCTGTTTGAGATACGCATTGCGGTAGGCAAGTACCATTATGAACATTGCATTTTTGAGCTTGTCTATGTCCGATCGGACACTGTGAGCGGAAAGTGCAAGCTCAGTCTCAATGAGCTGCCTTACCGACTCGGGATCGAACGCGCCGATATCCTCAGCTGTGAAGATTATGCGGCAGAAGATATCATAGAGGGTCTGCTCGTCGATAATATCGTCCGAGAGATCTTCTACATCCCCGTTCACATATTCCATCAGCTTTGCGATGTCGTCAAGCTTCATCGCGCCTCGCAGTATGTTGATGAGAAGTATCCTCAGCACCTGCTGCTGATTGTATTTTTTGCCCTTTGTTGTCGATACCCAGCCTCGTTTTATCCAGTTCTGTATTGTCGAGCCCTCAAGCCCTGTAAGCTTCGAGAGCTGTGAAAGCGTGAGACCGCCTGTGGCATCCAAAACCGGAGCGACCAGCGAAAACGCCGATACACGGGCTGATTCAGTGAACTTCATTGTAGTGCCCGGAATTGATCTGTCCATGTCATTAGCTCCTTTCATATGATACTATGATTATATCATAGGTTCATATGAACTTCAAATGCCGTCCAAAGATGATTTTGGATGTTTTTCCATATTTTTTGCAATTTATCTCACGTTTTCTTGCAGAATCATATTTTTTCGCAAAATATCTCCGCTTTTTATTCTGTCTGACAATACAGCATATATACCACCGATATAGCAAGCGATCCAGAGTGCTCCTATTATCGCCGCACCTGCTGCCTTTTCTCCGTCAAGACCGATAATGCGCGCCAGAATATCCGCAGCTCCCATCGAAAGGACACACCATGCTGTCGGCGCAAGTAGCGTGCGGATAATGCTAAGGCGTACTCCCGTATGCTTTATAAGCTTTATCAGACGTGAGGTATTTCCTATGACGTTGCTCGCACAGTATGAGATAGCGATCCCGTAAAAGCCGATCCTCGGTACAAATATCAGTACAGCCGAGATCCTCACGGCATACTCCGCGGTATAGTTGAGTGACGAAAAGCCTTGAAGTCCCATGCCCTTGATGAGCGCTTCGAGGACGATCTCGAGATAGATGAACGGGACTACCGGTGCAATGCGCGAGATCATCCTGCCTGCTTCATCGCCGCCTCCCATAAGCTCGCCGATAAGACCTCCAAAACGTATCAGCATAGCCGCTGCAAGAAGCGCATATATCAAAGTCCCCGTGATAAGCTTCGATGTAATACTGCGGATGCGCTCCGAGTTTCCCGATGCTGCGGCTCTTGCCGACTCGCTGACGATTATTCCCGACATTGAGCAAAGCACTACAGACGGAAAAAACAGCGCAGGAATGACGATAGCCTCAAATATACCGAAGCTGCTGAGCGCCTGTGTGACAGAGCTGCCCGACTGCCTGAGCGTAACAGGAATGAGCGCATCGTTAGTGCTGCTGAGCGCAGATGTAAGCACTCCTCCGACCATTATCGGCAATGCAAGAGCTATGTAACGGCGCATCGAAATTGATGCAGGAAGAGATGAACGGCTCCTTCTGCGCAGGAACACTATTATAAAAAAGACAAGCGAAAACATACTTCCTGCAATTATACTCATTATCATCAGTGCGCAGACTGAGCTGTCGGATAGTGTGGAGTTTCCGAGAGCGCCGACTGCGAGTACTGCGGAACGAATGATGAATTCGGCTATATCCGCCGCTGCCGTCACCGACGACATTCTTTTTGCGTTGAAATATCCCTTGAAGCACGCTGCCGTTCCTCCCGGAATGAGCGCAAGCGGCATAAGCGATACGGCTCTGCTCATTTCGCGGCTCTTGAAAAAACGCATACCTATCCTGTCCGAAAAACCGAACAGCACGGCCGATACCGCCGCACCAAGCATCAAACACATGAGCACTCCGTTGCGCAGTACCTTTTCAGGATTGCCGCGCTGCTTGCCAAGCTCCTCTGAGATCAGGCGCGATGTGCATANNAGAAAGGCGCTTCCGTTTGAGAGAGTTCCCGTCAGCGCAAGAAACGATCCTGTCAGTGAGACGACTCCCATTGCCGAAGCTCCCAGCCGCCGCGTTATAAAGGCGTTCATCAGCAGCGCTGCCGAATCCAGAAAAAGCTGCATCGCCGTAAGCATCACCGTGTCACGAATGATCTTGTTATCCGATAATTTCATTGTTTATCTCCTTTATGCAAAACGTTCAGTATAGTTTATTTTAAAAATAGGATATAAATTACCGATTTTCTGCAAAAAGTATTGAAATGTTCACAATTTAGGTTGTATAATAGTATTAGATACTCTCTCTCGGTGCACGAGATCAGATACAAGAGGTGATAGCTATGAAGAAAAGGATAATTGCGGCTGCGGTGATATTGGCAGTCTCGGCGGCTGCGTTACCGAATGCGGCCGGCGCTTATTCGCGTACCGAGCTGATCCATCTGCGCGACTCCGTTTTAGGCGTTGGAGAATTAACTGCGGCAGATGATGTCAACAGCGACGGTGTGGTCAATTCCGCCGACCTGTGTATTGCAAGGAAGCTCTCTGTTCAGTCGACAGGTACGATAACGACATCAAGCTTCTCTGCGACTGCGGAAAACGTTAAGCTTACGGGAAGAAATTTCCGCGAGGATGACATGACTTGGCTCGTTCAGAGCGGCTCGGCTGTCGAATTCACCGTTAGGNNCAGGAACAGAAGCTTCCGTGACGATCGGCGGCGACTGGGGCATAAACAATGGTGAGGACTATCGACCGAGATATGCGGTGATCGTTGACGATGAGATCGTCCTCGATGAGCTTATGTCGGTCAAGAGCAAGGATATCGAGCTGTTCAAAGGCTCGTCAAACAGGACTGCAAGGGTGAAGATCATCCACCTTTCAGAAGCCAACAACGGCTGTATCGGTGTCGGAAATATCACCGTTACCTCGGATTCACCGATGCCTGTAGTACCTGCTGCCAAGAAAGATCTGTGCATCGAATTCATCGGCGATTCGATCACTTGTGCTTACGGTGTAGAGGGCGCTTCGCAGTACGAGAATTTCAAGACCTCAACAGAGAATTTCATGAAATCCTACGCATACCTGACTGCCCAAAAGCTTGATGCCGACTACAGTGCGGTATGCTACAGCGGTCACGGAATAATCTCCGGCTATACGAGCGACGGCACGATCAATACCGATTCGCTCATCCCTCCGTATTACGAAAAGGTCGGCAAGAGCAGTTCGTATGCTCAGCACGAATGGGATTTCTCCGAACGCGAAAACGATGTTGTCGTTATCAACCTCGGTACTAACGATTCGGGATACGTTTCAAAGGATCTTGAGACAAGAGGACCTGAATTCACCAAGAGCTATGTGGACTTCCTCATGCAGGTACACGAGAAAAATCCCAATGCGTATATCATCTGTACGCTCGGAACAATGGGCTGCACCGAGCTGTGTCCGTATATAGCAGATGCGGTGGAGCAGTTCAAGGAACAAAGCGGATACGACAGAGCTATGAGCTACGAATCTGCGGTTCAGGATGCAACAAAGCCTCTCGGCTCGGACTGGCACCCGAGTGCTGAAACTCAGCAGAACAGCGCATATGTGCTCGCAGACAAGATCTGTCAGGCTCTCGGAATGGAGTCGGATCAGATAGGTCTCGATGTCGCTTTCGAGGCGGATTACAGTCTGTATATTGACCCCGACAAAGGTGGAAATGCCGCCGAATATATCTCCGATTACGACAGATCGTTCTGGATAAATATGGTCGCAGGCGGTACGGGAGATGATGCTATCGAAGCACGCATCTCCAATATCGGCATCAAAAAGGACGGCGTATATACGCTTTCATTCGAGTGCAATACAGTTTCGGGTGAGGAGATACCTGTTCTCATCAGAAGCAGCTCCGATCCGTCCAAGGTCTACTTTGAGGATGTATTTATCGGTACGGGAGAAAAGTCGGCTTTCTCCGCTGAATTCGTCTCACCTGCCGATGACAGCTCCGCAGAAATTGTGTTCTGTGTCGGCGGCAAGGATTCATATAATGTTACGCTTTACAGTATAAAAATGATAAAAACAGGTTGATGCTGCACCCGTAAAAAAATTATCCCCGAAGCAATTATTG
>DHYN01000076.1:11389-14514 GCA_002414125.1 Ruminococcus sp. UBA5129
TAGCGAGGAAGTCCTCAAAGGTAGATTGGTGTCCTGTCTGTATGTATGAGTAGTAAGCAAGTATTCTTGAGGCATCTATTGCATCTGCTGAGCCGTCTCCGTTTACATCTGCCGCCTTACGCTGTTCATCTGTAAACTTGCCTTTTTTACCGGTCTGGACTGCGGCATAATCTGCAAGTACGAGCGATGCGTCAATCGCATCTATTTCACCGCTGTTATTGACGTCTCCGAGCGGGAGCTCTGTCGTAGCTTCGTTGAGAGATTCAAACTTATAGTTGTACTTTTCAGCGTATGCTTGTGCGGTCGAGTTTTCGTAGCCGTAGATCGTAGCAGTATCACTGATCGTGCTGCTATCATCAATTGCGCAATTCGGGTTGAGGACAGTGATTTTTTTCAGTCCTAAACAGCCGGAAAATGCGCTGCCGTCAATACTTGTAACACTGTCAGGTATGTTGATCTCTGTCAGTCCTGAGCAGCCGGAAAATGCACTGCTGCCAATACTTGTAACGCTGTCTGGTATGACGATCTCTGTCAGATTTGAACAAAAAGCAAAAGTACAGTCATTAATTCTTGTAACGCCGTTTGGTATGGTGATCCTGCTCAGGCTTTCACAGACACTAAATGCATTGTCACCGATGCTTGCAACGCTTTTGGGTATGGTGATCCTGCTTAGATTTTTACAATAGCCAAATGCATATTTTTCAATACTTTTAACTCCGTCGGGTATAGTGATCTCTTTCAGACCTGAGCAGCCATAAAATATACTGTTGCCAATACTTGTAACGCCGTCAGGTATATTGATCCTTGTCAGACCTGAGCAGCCATAAAATGTACCGTTACCAATATTTGTAACGCCGTCAGGTATGGCGATCTCTGTCAGACCTGAGCAGCCATAAAATGCAGCGTCGCCAATGCTTGTAATGCTGTCGGGTATGTTGATCTCTGTCAGCCCTGAACAGTCATAAAATACAGCGTCGTCAATACTTGTAATGCTGTCGGGTATGTTGATCTCTGTCAGCCCTGAACAGCCATTAAATACACCGTAGCCAATACTTGCAACACTGTTAGGAATATTTATCTTTGTCAGACCTGAGCAGCCATAAAACGCACTGTTGTCAATACTTGTAACGCTGTCGGGTATAGTGATCTCTGTCAGCTTTGAGCAGCCGCAAAATGCACTGTCACTGATACTTGTAATGCTGGCGGGTATGGCGATCTTTGTCAGCCTTGAACAGCCGTTAAATGCCCCGACACCGATATTTGTAACGCTGTCAGGTATGTTGATCTCTGTCAGATTTTCACATTTTTTAAATGCATTAAGACCAATATATGTAACACTGTCAGGTATAGTGATCGCTGTCAGATCCGAGCAGCTATAAAATGAACCGTCACCAATACTTGCGACACTGTCGGGAATAACAATATCACCGGAGCAGGCTGTACCGTCAATTAAAATTCCATTTACAGTAACTAAAGGAGCTTCTGCTTGTTTTGCCGCAAGCCATGGTGTACGAGAAAATGCATATGCGCCAATACTCGTAACGCTGTCGGGAATGGTGATCTCTGTAAGCCCCGTGCAGTTCCAAAAAGCATCAGTGCCAATATTCGTAACGCTGCTTGGTATGTTGATCTCTGTCAGATCTTTACATCCCCAAAATGCACGATCGCCAATACTTGTTACAGGCAGTCCGTTGATCTCAGCAGGGATAGCAGCAGATGCTGCTGAGGTGTTACAGCCTGAGATCTCTATGTGGTCTTCATATTTTTTATACTTCAGGGGTTCGTAGATGTAGCTTGTGTAATTTTTATATTTCAGGAATTCGTATCTGCTCGCTGTGTGATCATCAGCCGAAGCGGTGAGAACAGCATTGTCCGCAAGTCCGCCGAAATAAGGCAGACTTCCGCCCATAACACCGCAGGCAAGAACTCCTGCTAAAATTTTTTTCAGATCCATATAAAACCTCCAATAATTATTTGCAGAGCATGAGAACAATACAAGCTCTCATGCTAAAATTATGCATTAATTCCCCTCGGATTGCAAGCGAGATATACGGAATCGGCACCTTGCATATAAATGCAAGTTCATGCTTGTGCAGTCTTTACATATTAAGCGTTATATATCCACATTCATCGGCGGCATCGGTAATAACGCTGACGAGTATATCAGCCGCAGAACCGAGGTTTTCACGCATCTGTGCAAAATTGATGATCGTTATCGCCGTCTCCTCGTGAATGTCGGTGAGACAGTCGTAAAGCGCATCGAAATTCGCTCCGTAATATTCGGGGAATCCAAGCTCCTGCGCAAGCCTTTCATGGAGCAGCTTCTTTGAGCGTATGTCGTTTCCGTCAATGAGACACCTTTTCATCAGTCCTCACCTCCGTAAAGCAGCTCAAAATTCTCGTAGTGATCCTCCGTGTAATATATCAGCCCGTCGTTCGAGAAAACTATCCTCTTCGCACCACGCTTTTTTGCGCCGAGCGTGTCGATGTCGCACTCGGTATATGAGCGTCCCTTTTTCTTTGGAAGCTTTCCCTCATAATTGCCGAAGCGATCGCCTCCGATGCACTTTCNNAGACTTCCGCCGCTCCAACCGAGCGCTTCCGCGTCTTTCTTCGTAATGAAATTCTCAGGGAGCTTTCCGTATGTGTGGATGTAAAGTGCAACGTCATCCTTGCTTGTGTACGTCCCTGACTCTTCAAGCGTCGACACGGGATCGCCTGTATCCTCATCATCCTCGGCAAAAGTCGGGTCTGCGGCAGAGGGCTCGGCTTCGGTAAGCTTTTCCTCGGTCAGAGCCTCCGTCATCGGAGATTCGGTTTGTTCCTCCTGTTCAATAACCGCTTCCGTCTCGGAGCCCGTGACACTTTCCTCAGTCACCGCTTCGCTCGTCACGGAAACATTTCCTGTATTAGAGCTTTCGCCGATCGAACCACTGTTCCTTGACGAACCGCATGATACGGTGAATACAAGACATATCACCGCCAGTAATATCGCTGCAAATCTTTTCATTTTTACCTCCAAATAGTAGTATAGTTTACTGCATGTATTATACCAGTATTTCACTGCAAAGTCAATACCGTTTATTCCTATGGCACGGCATCAGCATTTACTGTTATGTATGCAA
>DHYN01000062.1 GCA_002414125.1 Ruminococcus sp. UBA5129
TAACGACTCCCGAACCGATCACAACGGCTGAGGAAACGACTCCCGAACCGACTACAACGGCAGAAGAAACGACTTCCGAATCGGTCACAACGGCTGAGGGAGCGACCTCCGAGCTGATACATCTGCGCGGTGACTTCAACCGTGACGGCGCTGTGAACGCAGCAGATCTGGTACTCTGTGCAAGAGCAGTTGTAGGTGTATCCGATGTGCCCTGCGACTACAACGAGGACGGTGTAACAAACTCCATTGATATGATATTCATGAGAAAAATTTTATTTACAGATCTTGATATAGCACAAAATANNTCTGAGCCGCCTTTCCGTTTGAAAGGATGTGTTTTATGATTTCACCTGCACGGTGCTGAAACGGAATATAGGGAATTTCTTCTATCTCCTTGTACTAACCTTATTATAAACCTAAATACCGTCAATTGCAATAACTAAGGGCTTTCAATTTGTATACAATTCGGTGGGAGTTCGGTTACACTCCGATGTAAATTGATTACACAAGTATGACTGCAAGTGCGCTGAAACATGGATATTCTCGGAAACTTCGGCATATATTTCAGTAGCAGGAAGCTGCGGTAAAAAATAGCATTGGAGTGAAGCAATTGAAAACTCAGCCAAATACCCGAGCTGTTATTTTGGGACAGTTCATCATCGAGCACAAGGCGACAGTGCGCTCGACCGCAAAGCGATTCGGCATATCAAAAAGCACTGTTCACAAGGACGTAAGCGAAAGGCTGGCTAAGCTCGACCCCTTGCTTGCTGCGCAGGTCAAGGAGATCCTCGAGATCAACAAGCAGGAGCGCCATATCCGCGGAGGCATGGCTACAAAGCTGAAATACAGCAATATGGGGAAAAATTCACGAACAAAAAAACGAGCCGTATCGGATTGATATGGCTCGATCTATCTCATAACAGCAGCTTGATATGCCGCTCCGAGGCTATTCGAGGGACTATTCCACTCACGGAGCTTTCGCCTATCAGACTGCTGTTTATTCTATTTTATGCAGTTTTCGCGATTTTGCAACAAGAAATTATTTCCTGAAAATATTGTAGATGAGCGCGATCATCTCATCGCCCTCGTTTATGAAGAGTCCGAGTTGGTCGAGCAGGCTTACCGCACGGCTCAGACATTGTGCCGAGGTCATGCCTCGGAAATACTTCTCATCGCTGAGATAGTCCGTCAGATAACGCACCGCAAGCTCGCCCGTGACATAGAGTATACCGTAATACAGCGAACACACTTCATCATCGCTGAGACAGTGTCCGACGCCGTCCGCGAATCCCCTCGTGATGTCGCGCAGTACCGTGTAATCAAGCCGTCCTGCGCTGCAAGCCGACCTCACCAGATCGCCGAAGTCGATCGCCGCATATCCGCGCATCACCGTGTCGAGGTCGATGACCGTCGGCGGTTCGGAAAGGATAACGTTGCCGAGCTTTGCATCGCCGTGGATGTTGCGCTTCGGGAAATCCACCGTGAACACCTGCGAAAGCGTTTCCATAAGCGAGCTGAGCCGATGCATGACCGTGCGGTCGAGTTTTTTCAGCGGTGAAGCCTTTTCCGCCGCCGTCATTGCCGCAAAATAACGAGGAAAGCTGTGGAAGCCCTCGATCGTCTCAGCAGGCTTCAGCTTTTTGCAGTCCGTGATGCGGATAAACGCTCCGAAAGCCCTTGCCGCAATGTAAACGCGGTCGACAGTGTGAGCGGTCGGTTCGATATAGCGGTGTATCCTGAAGAATTCACCCTCGTCCGTCTCGAAAAAGCTATCCCCGTCAGCCGTACAAAGATACTGCGGAACGGCGACAGGGCTATCCTCAAACGAGGTTATCCTCTGCGAAACGGCAGCAATATTGCTCATTACCGCTCTCGGGTCGGCGAATATGCTTCGGTTCATCAACTGGAGAACATATCTCTGTCCGTCCTCACATTCTATCAGACTCGTAAGATTTATGTGACCGTCCGTGATCTTCCTCTCAGAAACGATCGCGGGCAAGCCGAATTTCTCGCTAATATGGTTTATGTCCATAGTCTCTCCTCATCGGGTGATCCTCACGAAGCTCTCGCTTACTGTCTCGCAGACCTTGGCGTAAAATCCCTTGCTCCTGATGATCTCGCCGCATCGCTCAGCTGCGGCAGCGTCCTCGAAAAGACCGAATACCGCAGAACCGCTGCCGGTCATCGTTGGCTTGAGCGCTCCACAGAGCATCATAGTGAGCTTTATATAGTCCGCCTCGGTCAGTATTACTGCCGACTCGAAAAGGTTGCCGAAATACTTATGGACGTCCTTGCCGCCAAAGCTGAGACAACGCATCAGCTCGGCTACCTGCGGATGCTTCGGAGCTTTCAGCGAATCTATGGCTGCATACGCCTCTGCCGTTGAAACACCCTGCTTTCCCTTGGCGATGAGGAGCGTTTTTCCCGAAAAATCTCCTATCCTGCGTACTTTCTCACCAATCCCGCTGACGTAAGCCGTTCCGCCTGTGAGCAAAAACGGAACGTCCGCACCGATCCTTGCACCCATTTCGGCAAGCTTTTCGCCGTCCATGCGCACGGTAAGCTCATTGAGCATGAACAGTACCGCAGCCGCATCGGAGCTTCCTCCGCCAAGACCTGCCTGAGACGGGATGCACTTTCTGATATGTATGCTGCATCCTTTCTCTGCACCTGTCTCATCGAGAAAGAGCTTTGCCGCTTTATAGGCGATATTTCGCTCATCGCACGGGATGTCGGGACACTCTCCGAGCTCATCCGCGATCTCACACTTCACCGTGATCGTATCACTGATGTCAAGAGAAACATCGTCATAGATAGAGACCGTCTGGAATACGCTTTCTATATCATGATATCCGTCCTCGCGTTTGCCCGTTACATCGAGCGCGAGGTTTATTTTAGCTGCCGATCTGATCTTCATGCCGTTCACCGTTAAGCCTTTCCACAAAATGTTCTATGCGGCGCATAGCCTCCATAAGATGCTTGAGCGAATACGCATAAGAGATACGCATAAATCCTGCGCCGCTCTCGCCGAATGCAGTTCCCGGCACGGCAGCTACACACTCCTCATAGAGAAGCCGCTCGCAGAACTCATCGCTTGAAAGTCCTGTATCGCCTATATACGGGAAAACGTAGAATGCGCCCTCGGGGTCGAAGCAGTGCAGACCGATGCGGTTGAACTCGCTCACGAGATAGCGGCGGCGAACATCGTATTCGTTCGTCATTCGCTTCACCTCATCCTCGCATGATGTGAGCGCTTCTATAGCGGCATTCTGACTGATATACGGACTGCACATTATCCCGTACTGGTGTATCTTCGCAAGCTCGGAGACGATAGGCTCNNGAGCTGCCATGAAGCCGAGTCTCCAGCCGGTCATGGCGAACGCCTTGGAAAAGCCGTTTACGAGGATCGTGCGCTCTCTCATTCCGTCAAGCTCGATGATCGAGAAATGCTTTCTTCCGTATGTCAGCTCCGAATAGATCTCATCTGACAGAACGATGATATTCGTATCGCGGAGAAGCTCTGCGATAGGTTCAAGATCCTCGCGCGTCATTATAGCTCCCGTGGGATTGTTCGGGAACGGCAGTATAAGGAGCTTGGTCCTTTCTGTTATCTTGTCCTTAAGATCATCGACAGTGAGCTTGAAGCTGTTCTCGAGCTTTGTCGGAACGGAAACAGGTACACCTCCCGCAAGCTCAACGAGCGGTGCATAGCAGACGAAGCACGGCTCTACGACAAGCACTTCATCCCCCGGATCGAGCATTCCTCTGACAGCTATGTCAATAGCCTCTGAACCGCCTACAGTCACGATTATCTCGTTATCGGGGTCGTAGCGCTGACCGTGTTTGCGCTCTACATAGTCGGAGATCGCGCCTCTCAGCGGTGCAATACCCTTATTCGGACCGTATATTATCTGTCTGCGTTCAAGGGTCTTGATCGCAGCCTTTCTTATTGCCCACGGCGTTGAAAAATCAGGCTCGCCCACGCCGAGGCTTATTACGCCTTCCATAGTTCCTGCGATGTCGAAGAACTTTCTTATCCCCGAGGGCTTGATATCTTTTATCTTGGACGAAAGTGCCTTATTATAATCTATCACGCTTAACAGAGTCCCCTTTCGTCATTTTCCTCGGTATCAATGAAGATTCCTTTTTCCTTGTATTTTCTGAGTATGAAGTGGGTAGCTGTCGAGAGCACGCCGTCTATCGTTGCAAGCCGCTCCGAGACGAAAAGAGCCACATCACGGAGATTGCTGCCCTTGACCTCGAGCGAGAGATCGTATGCGCCCGACATGAGGGAGATGCTTTCAACCTCGTCATACATCATGATCGTCTTAGCGATATCGTCAAATCCGCAGTCGCGCTGGGGAGTAACACGAAGCTCGATCGTTGCATAAACGGCTGAATCATCATATAACTCATCGTTTACGATGACACTGTAGCCTCTTATCACGCCGCTGTCCTCGAGCCGCTTTATCTCTGCGGCAGCCTCCTCGGGAGAAACTCCGAGTATCTCCGCAAGCTCGCGGTTGGAGATCCTTGCATTCTGCTGTAAAATCTTTATTATATCTGTCATGGTAATTATCCTTTCACATTATAGTTTTATATATTCCGGTCTGCGCTGTCTGAAAAAGCAGACACGGTCGAAGCCTGCCGCTCGTGCAAGCTCCGCTCCATCACCGACTCCCTTTCCAAGATCCTCGACAGTATGCGCATCCGAGCCGATCGATATGAGCTGTCCTCCCACACTGCGGAACAGCTTTATGTAATGAAGCTCAGGGAACGTTCTTCCGTAAGCCTGTCGGAGTCCCGAGGTGTTTATCTCGATGCCGCAGCCGTTGCGTACCAGCTCGCGGAAGCTCTCGGTGATGATCTCCTCAAAGCGCGAAAGATCGGCTTCCATGCCGTAATTTCCGCTTATGTAGCGAAGAGCATATGTGAGATGACCGAGCACATCGAATTTTCCCCACCTGCAAAGCTCGTATATCTCTTGGAAATAGTCGCTAAGCAGGGCGTAGATCTCGTCCTCCGAATACTTTTTATAGTCGATGAAGGCGAAATCGGGCAGTCCCCTTAACTGGTGCACCGATCCGATGACAAAATCAAGGCGCTTATCGGAAACTGCCTTTTCCGCGACACCGAGGTCGTGCATCGCCGAACCAAGCTCCGTACCGCATATGAGGTTCAGTCTGCCGTCAAAGCGCTCTTTCAGCCTGCATACCGCGCCCACGGAATTTTCAAAATCGCTCCCGAAATCATAATCCTCCGAGAGTGATGTATCGGCATAATGCTCTTTCGGGTACCACCACGCGCATTCGCAGTGGTCGGTTACGGCATAAGCCTCAAGTCCGAGCTTTTCCGCTCTCAGACACATCTGCACGATATCGGCATCCGAATCCATCGAATAGAATGTATGGGTGTGACAGTCGATCATGTTTCAGCCACCTTTATAAATGAGAATGTTTTTTAAGGAAACGCTGATTAAATATGGTGCGTCAGATGCGCAGTCAGATTTTTCGTCAGATTGTGCAGAAATTTCGCAGGCATACTGTCGTATGTCAAGAAATTTATGTGCAGAATGACGGAAAATATGCAAGCAGATGACGTGCCAAGCTGAAAGCGGTATTTAATCAGCGGTTCCTTAAATTTGCATAATAGTAATTATAACACATCTCAGCCTGTTTTTCCATAGTTTCAGAAAAATTTATATATTTAAAATATAAAATTTAATATATTTGCAAAATAACCCTTTCTTTTTCGGCGAAAGTATGGTATAATGTTTTATAATTATTTTTAACGGAGGTTGCACTTATGAGAGCAGTTATAACCGTGATCGGTAAGGATAACGTCGGTATCCTTCACAAAGTAACAGGAATCTGCACCGAATTCAACGCAAATGTAATGGACGTTACCCAGTCCGTTCTTCAGGACCTTTTCGCTATGATAATGCTCGTTGATCTTACAGGCATGACGAGGGATTTCTCCGAAATGGTGGACAGCATGACTGAGCTCGGCAATAGTCTCGGTCTCAAGATCCACACCATGCACGAGGACATCTTCAACTCAATGCACTCAATCTAACCGAAAGGATAAATCGCTGATATGCTTAACGTTTACGATATACTCGAAACTATCCGTATGATCCAGGATGAATGCCTTGACATCAGAACAATAACTATGGGTATCTCACTCCTCGACTGTATCGACACCGATATCGACAAAGCCTGCGAGAAGGTCTACAACAAGATCGTCTCCAAGGCAAGCAGGCTCGTGCCCGTCGGTCAGCAGATCGAAAAGGAATACGGTATCCCGATCATCAACAAGAGGATCTCGGTGACTCCCATCGCTATGCTCGCGGCTGCCTGTCCGAACGAAAGTCCCGTCAAGTTCGCGCTTGCTCTTCAGAGAGCTGCCGATGCTTGCGGCGTAAACTTCATCGGAGGCTACTCCGCGCTCGTCCACAAGGGATTCAGCGCAGGCGATATGGCTCTCATCAGGTCTATACCGGAGGCGCTCGACCGCACTCAGAATATATGCTCGTCCGTCAACATAGGCTCAACGAAGTCGGGTATCAATATGGACGCCGTGAAGCTCATGGGTCAGATCGTCAAGGAGACCGCCGAACGCACAGCCGACAGAGACTGCATCGGAGCTGCAAAGCTCGTTGTTTTCTGCAACGCTGTCGAGGATAATCCCTTTATGGCAGGCGCTTTCCACGGTGTCGGCGAACCCGACTGCGAGATACATGTCGGCGTATCGGGTCCGGGAGTTGTGCGTGCAGCACTCACAAAATACCCCGATGCCTCAATTGATGAGGTCGCAAATATAATCAAAAAGACTGCATTCAAGATCACACGAATGGGTCAGCTTGTCGGCGCAAGAGCTTCTGAAATGCTTGGCGTTCCGTTCGGCATCGTTGACCTCTCGCTCGCTCCGACTCCCGCAGTCGGCGACAGCGTTGCCCATATCCTTGAGGAAATGGGTCTTGAAATGTGCGGTACTCACGGTACTACTGCCTGTCTCGCTATGCTCAATGATGCTGTCAAAAAGGGCGGCGTTATGGCTTCATCGAGCGTGGGCGGTCTCTCGGGAGCTTTCATCCCCGTATCCGAGGATGCAGGCATGATAGATGCTGCCGTTGCAGGCGTTCTCAGTCTCGAAAAGCTCGAAGCTATGACGGCTGTATGCTCGGTGGGTCTTGATATGATCGTTGTTCCGGGCGACATCTCTCCCGAAACTATCTCGGCTATCATCGCCGATGAAGCTGCCATCGGTATGGTCAATACCAAAACAACGGCTGTCCGTCTCATACCTGCCGTGGGCAAAAAAGAGGGAGATACCCTTGAATTCGGCGGTCTGCTCGGAAGCGGTCCGGTTATGCCGATCAGAGACAAATCGGCTGCAAAGTTTATCAACCGCGGAGGACGTATTCCTGCTCCGATGCACAGTCTCAAGAACTGATACCCATGCAGCGCTCATTACATACAAAAGCAAGGGAGGCTTCTCATACG
>DHYN01000026.1:0-206 GCA_002414125.1 Ruminococcus sp. UBA5129
TCTGAATAATCATATGTTGAATGTGTTACAGGCAGAGGACAGGACTTTAGAATTTCATACTCATAATACTTCTGATGAAATGTTTTACTGTATAGAGGGTGAGTTTGATATTGAATTTGAAGATGGATTAACACATTTATGTGAAGGTGATTTTATAATTATTCCGAAAGGAACAAAGCATCGTCCTGTTTGTAAAACATTAGTTA
>DHYN01000026.1:315-5383 GCA_002414125.1 Ruminococcus sp. UBA5129
AGTTATCAATAATTGCTTCGGAGCTTAACTTCTTTATGAGTATCCGTTTAAAAATGGGGGATATGCAGCCTGAATTTTGTTAGAATCCGAGCTCTTCTCCGACGATTATTACCTTGATCCTGTCCTTATGGCGCTGCTGAGCGGAGATGAGATAATTGCAGCATATTCTGCCGTCCCCCGAGCAGCCGTCGTATATTTGTCTGTCGGGATTTGACAGCGAAACGCAGTGACCTGTCTCTTTGCAATAGGTAGCGCAGTCGAGGCGAATACAGTTTGGCGGAGCGGCGGTCGTCTTTACACGCACCTCGGCTTCTTCGAGGTTACGGACGATCTTATTGTAGCCTGCGATGATGATGACAGATTTTGGACCGAATGCGATAGCGGCGATCCTGTTGGAGTTTCCGTCAACATTATAGAGAACGCCGTCCTCGGTTATCGCATTTGAGCTTGAGATGTATACATCGGCTGAAAATGCTTTGATATAGAGTTCAGCGACTTCCTCGGGAGTCATTTTCGAGCGGTCAAGGTAGTTGTAGTCGGGTGAACTGAGAAGATCCTTGAGACCGCATTCACTCATAGTCATAGTACCGCCGTTCGTTATTACGTCTCCCTTTTTGATGAGCGACTTAACAATATCGGGGACATCTGAAGCTTTTTCCGCATAGAAGAACATCATGTTGTTCTTTTTGAGGTTCTCACCTGTGCGTTCGATCATTTTCTTTATTACAACAGCCTTATTATTGTCCATGATTGACCTCCTATAGAAATATCNNCCGTCCCGAAGCTTGTGATATTACTGATTGTCGGGTTCGAGGACAGCATAGTTGCCCTCATCGCGTTTGTAAACGACATTGATCTCGCCTGTTGCGGCATTGGTGAACATAAAGAATTCGTGTCCGAGCATATTCATCTGGAGGATAGCTTCTTCGATGTCCATCGGGCGCATCTTGAACTTTTTGTGCTTGATGATCTCGTAGTTTGCCTGATCGTCTACGGGCTCTGTGAAAGCCTGCTTGAAGGCTGTATCCTTGAGCTTCTTCTCGACCTTTGTCTTATTCTTGCGGATCTGTCTGATAATCTTGTCGATAGCATCGTCAAGAGCTGCGTTCTTATCTACAGCCGTTCTCTCGGCACGGAAAAGCATACTGTTGTAGCGTACTGTAAGCTCGATAACGATCTCGTTTTTTCTTTCAGCCATAACGATCTTTGTTTCTGCATCGTCGCCAAAGAATTTGCTGAGCTTAGCATCAATTTTCGTCTGAGCGTATTCTGTGAAATTTTGCGGGATCTGCATTTTTTTTGCTGTAATAGTAGTTTTCATAGTACAACCTCCTTTGTGTCCCGAGAAACTCGCAACACTATTTGTATGGATATAGTATACCATAAAAAATTACATTTTACAAGCGTTTTTGTGTAATTTGTGACTTTGCGACAAATACTTTCCTGTGTTTTATACAAACTGCCGAAATTTAGTGGAGCGCATCAAGGAGAACTTTAGCGATTTTTTCAGTCGTGACTGAGCTTTTTCCCTTGTCCTCGATGAGGATGCAGAACGCGATCGGGTGGCGGACATCGTCTACGAAGCCGACAAGCAGAGAATTCTCGGTATCGCCGTTGTCAACCTGAGCCGTACCGCTTTTTACTCCGACCTTATAGCCGCTGATCGAGGATGAATACCTGTCCGAGCCGTTTGTAAGGAGTATCTGACGAGTGGTCTTTGCGGCGTTTTCGGAGAATACCTGCTTGCTGTATGATGATGAACCGTGTTCGGAGATCTTTCCGCTGACATCGGTCACATAGTCGATGAGGTAAGGCATTGTCATTTTTCCTGTACCGTTGGCGATAGCGCTCTGCCACATCATGAGCTGCATCGGGCTTACGAGTGTGCTTCCCTGACCGATGCATCCCCACTGGGTGTTAAAGTCATAGGAGTTTGTGAGTGTAGTGGAAGCTTTTTCGCAGGCGATGCCGTCAATGTAGAATTTTGACTTCTTGTCGTCATTGATCGTGTATCCCATTTTCCTGTAGGTATTTTTTATCCCGTCAAGTGAGAAAGCTTCGTCCTCGACAAGCTGAGCAAAGAACGGGTTGCAGCTATTTTCGACGGCGTCCTGAATATTCTGCTTACCGTGTCCCGAGGCTTTATGGCAGTTTATCGCATCGCCGCTCTTGTTTATGTAGCTTCCCGAGCAGGAATAGCTTTTTGCGAAGAGTGTATCCGCACCAAGCACCTCGATCGCGGCGATCAGTGTTGAGACCTTCTGAGTTGAACCCGGAACTGTTCCGTATAGGGTCTTTGAGATAAGAGTACCCGATTCAAAGTTAGCGATATCGGCATAACCCTTTGTAACGTCAAGCGAGGGAAGGCTCGTGCAGACGAGGAGCTTGCCTGTTTTGTAGTCGTATGCAACGGTACAGCCCTTGCTCTTGCCGTAAGCATCGTAGACGGCACGGTTTGCGTAGTGGTCGAGGGTGGAATATATCGCAGCCTTGCCGTTCTCAGACACGAGTCCCTGAGAGAAGCTGTAGTTGTTGAGCTTTTCGATGTTTGCGGCAACGAGCGTATTGGTCATCTGTCCCTTGTCGTCACCGATTATATTACCGACATCTATGAGGTAGTTGTCCTCGAACCGAGTCTCACCGGAGCCGTCAAAAAGAACATCCCCGTTGCGATCGTACACTTTTCCGAGAGCGTGATCATTGGAATTCATCATATAGAATGATGATTCGCTGATGAGCCGCCACACGAGAATACCCATTCCGATGATAAAAATGAGGATCATCACGGTTATGATGCGCTGACTTCTTTTAATGCTTTTCATCACGCACCTCCTTTAGACTTGGATGACTTGCGCTGCTTGACCTTTCGGAATCCCGGTGACATTGCCGCAGAGAGCATTCCTGTCATGAATCCGCTTGTGAGCATGGAGCTTCCGCCCATTGAGATAAACGGAATTGTAACGCCCGTGAACGGTATTAGGTTGCACGAGCCGAAAATGTTGAGTGCCATCTGTACCGTAAATGCCGCGCAGATGCATGCGCTCATTGATGCGTGAAAGTAGCTTCGTGCGGGATTTATAAGCGGTACTGCGAGCATGATAACGATCGTCATGACTGCCATTACAGCGAAGATCAGACCCCATTCCTCGCATATCGAGGAGAATACAATATCCGTTTCTGATGCTGCGACCTTATGGAGTGAACCGAATCCGGGTCCCTTGCCGAACCAGCCTCCTTCAGCGATGGCGATGAGCGCCTTAGACTGCTGGTATCCGTTGCCTGACTTGTCGTTCCAGATGTCAGCGTGAAGTCTTTCCTGAACATATGCAGGAGCGAGCTTTGAGGCGATCACAGCGATAATGAGCATTGCGATGACCGCTGCGATAACTGTCTTTTTGGAAAATTTTGCCTTGGGATAGCAGATGCGGAACAGGAGTCCAACGGTGTAAATTCCCACAAATGTAGGCAGGCTGCCGAGGTCTGGNNCACCACCATTGGAGTGCGCAGATGAGTACAACAGTACCAAACAGCAGCACGTTCTCGGGGATAACATTAAAGCAGAGGATACGGTGTCTGCGCTGCTGTTCAATGATCGATGTCGAGCATGCGAGAACGAGGAGCGGCTTGAGGAATTCCGAGGGCTGGATCGTGATAAATCCGAGGTCTATCCACATGCCGCGGCTTCCCGTGAGCGTGAGGATCACTATCATGATGAGTGCGATCCCAATGAAGAAGTACATCTTTTTATCCTGTATCCATTTGTGATTGCGGCAGAGAAGATGTCCCGCACGGCACGCAATAAGAGCTGTTATACAGAGGATGTAGTGTTTTACCGAGAGGTGGACTCCGCCGAAGCACGACTGGAATATCACGCTCATATTCAGTATAAGCAGCAGGAGAAAGTCGATAGCGAACGACATTTGTTTATAGAAGAGCATCACGACAAAATAAACGATGTCGAGTCCGAGGACTGCTCCCATGAGCATGAAAACATCGTTGATGCTGCTGTAATTTCCGTTGACAAGCACATTCAGTAGCATAGCTGCGTGAGCTGCAAGGACAAATAACGATGCACCGATGTATGTAAGACCGTTTTTATACATTTTTTTCCCTCCTTTTGCGGAGTGTGAGTCGGCGGCTGCCAAGCTTTATGATGTCATTTTCACGGAGCTTGGCGGACTTCACTTTCTTGTCGTTTACAAAAACACCCGATTTCGAGCCGAGGTCGGTGATAGTCCATGAGCCGTTTGCGACAGTGAGGAGCGCATGATAGCGCGATACCGAGAGGTCGGGGATGCGTATATCTGCCGAGGCGTGTCTGCCGATGATTATCTCATCACATTCGAGCGGATGAGTGATACCCGGTTCGATCAGCTCCATATCGGCAGTGATCTTTCTCCAGCGTTTTGTCGCTGCGCGCCGCTCACGGTATGTTGTGATAAGCATCACGAGAGCACATATATCAAGCGCAGCAGCAGCGCCGGCACAGAGAATAAGCTTTATTGAATCCATTTTGTTCCTTTCTTTTGGTCGCGAGGGCGGGAGCTTTTGTCAGCCTGTGTAAAGACTCTTCACAAGTCGGCTGATCTGTCAGTAATTATACCATATAATCTTGAATTTGTCTACTCAATTATATGAATTTATCTGAAATAATTTCTCGTTTAGAACGATTTTACTGCATTTCCGAGGTTGCATGGTAGACAATATAAGTGTGAATGACGATTTTTTTCTACCAATTTTTCTACCAAAATCATTCGTTTTTTGCTTTCTTTTTCTTGATTCCATTTTTCATTCATTATATTCTATAATGTTGACACTTGCGATTCACCCATATTATTGGGTTTATCGCTTTTCTTTTTTCTACCACCCGATTTTTTTGAGGGTGTTTTGTCTGCTGTTTTTGCAGTTGACTTCTTGTTTGTAGTCTTATTTGCAGTTTTCTTTGTAGTCGGTTTTTCTGCATCGGATTTATCCTCCGACTTACCACCGAGAACTCTTGCAATAGTTTCTGCCGAATTGACCTTAGCGTTATACTCCAAATGACTGTAAAGATTTGCCGTGATAGCAA
>DHYN01000118.1:0-793 GCA_002414125.1 Ruminococcus sp. UBA5129
TCATCGGTCGTGAAGGACGTAATATCCGTACTCTCGAGACCCTCACAGGCGTCGATCTCATCATTGACGACACTCCCGAGGCTATCACACTCTCCTGCTTCGACCAGATCAGACGTGAGGTCGCAAGGATCGCTCTCGAAAAGCTTATCGCTGACGGACGCATCCATCCGACACGCATCGAGGAAATGGTCGATAAGGCTCGCCGCGAGGTCGAGTACCGCATCAAACAGGAGGGCGAACGCGCCGTTATCGAGACTAATGTCCACGGTATAAATCACGAGCTTATCAAGCTCATCGGACGACTTAGATTCCGTACAAGCTACAGACAGAATGTCCTCGACCACTCTATCGAGGTCTCCCAGCTCGCAGGCGTTCTTGCCTCAGAGCTCGGGGTTGACGCCAATATGGCAAGACGTGCAGGTCTTCTCCACGATATAGGTAAGGCTCTTACCTCGGAGATCGAAGGCTCACATGTCCAGATCGGCGTTGATGTTTGTAAGAAATACAACGAAAATCAGAATATCATCCACGCAATCGAAGCTCACCACAACGATGTCGAGCCCAAAACAGTCATCGCCTGCATCGTTCAGGCTGCCGATGCTATCTCCGCTGCAAGACCTGCCGCAAGAAGCGAAAATTACGAAAGCTATATCAAGCGTCTCCAGAAGCTCGAGGAGATCTGCAACTCCTATGAGGGCGTTGAGAAATGCTTTGCTGTTCAGGCAGGCCGTGAAGTCAGAATCATGGTTGTTCCCGAGGTCATCAACGACGAAAAAATGGTTCTCGTTGCAAG
>DHYN01000118.1:903-2894 GCA_002414125.1 Ruminococcus sp. UBA5129
GCAGTTTTTTTCATCTGCGCACAGATCGCACTTCAAGCTGTTTCTGTTTGAGCGACATTATAAGGAGGACTCTTTATGGCAAAAGAGCTGTTCAAAACAAGCGAAAAATCTAACTTCATACTCAATCTTACCGAGGAGAAATATTCCTCGATCACCTCAAAGTCACTGGCGGCAATGTTCATGCTGATACCGGCATTCGCAGCGCCGATCCAGTTCACCGATAAGGTCGGACATTCATTTACAACAGCAGGAATNNTGAATCCTTATCGCAGGCGTTGCCGCAATGATCTTTGCAATGATCGGTCTCATCAAGAAATACATCGGCAGGAATATGCTCGTCCCCGTGATCGCCTTTTCAGCTATGATCGGATTCGGCGCTATATCGCTGTTCGACTGCTATAACAGGCAGATCGGCTTCTACGGCTTCGACGGCAGAGGCGAGGGTCTTCTGGCGATAATATTCTACTTCTGCTTCTTTATTTGCGGACTCACGCTCAAGACCGAAAAATCGGTTATGACTCTCCTGTGGGGTATCATAGGCTCAGGCGTGCTCAACAGCATCTTCGGCATTCTTCAGACATTCGGTGCAGTTCAGGCTGTCAAGGGCATTGCCGATCCGTATACCTTTCCCACGGTCTACGAAAAGGCATGTGTCGCTTCGGGACTCAGCGGAAGCCCGATATTCCTCGCAATGCTGCTGACACTCTCGCTCACCGCAGCACTCATAGTTTTCATTACAAGCGGGAATAAGAAGCTCCGCATCGCAGCTATCATCTGCTCGGCGTTGTTCTCATTCACAATGATACTCACCCATACTGTCATGGGAATAGTCGGACTCGCAGTCGGCATTGCAGGCGCATTTGCCGCTCTCATAATTGCCAAAGCCCCAAAGATACGCATCGCAGGGCTTCTCTCGGCAATCATCCCTCCCGTGATCGCAGTGGTCATAATCATGGCAGGCGCTGTCGGCGATATCAAGTCGTATAAGCTTTATGACGGAAGGCTCATGTGGAAGGATTCCTATTTCAGACTCTCTGCAAGCGGCATTCACGACCCCCAATACGCCGATTTCAACGTTGACAGCTTCGGAAGTGTCTACTCTTATATGACAGGCGAGACCTTCGACATAATCAAGAAGTATCCCATTACGGGTACAGGTCCCGACCAGCTCGTTTATCCGCAGATGCACAAGAGCTACAACGTTGAGGAAAACCCCAACACCTTCGACAGAAACTACAACGAATACCTCTACGTTGCGGCAACAAGAGGACTCCCCTCCCTCGCATGTCTGATCGTCATACTCGCATTCCTCATTGGAAGCTCCGCTTCGATCGTAAACCGCAACCGCCGTATGACAGCTTCCGTTTATCCGCTCGTCCTCATGATCTGCGGAGTGATCCTCTTCTTCATAGGAAACAGCAGCAGCGTTTTCACGCCTATATTCTGGGCGGTTTCAGGCGCATCCTGTGCCCGTCTTGCGGAAGCTTCTAAAAAAACATCATGCAAAAAGCATGAAAAAGCCTACGGAAAGAACAAGTAAATTTTCTCCCACGAAAATTTTTTTAAAAAAGACTTGATTTTTTCCGAAAATATGATACAATATATATAACGAGGGCTCACGCTCCCGAATAATAATGGAGGTGCATACATATGGCATATAAAATTTCCGACGATTGCATTAGCTGCGGAGCATGCGCTGCTGAATGTCCCGTAAGCGCTATTTCCGAAGGTGACGGCAAGTACGTTATCGACGCTGACGCTTGCGTAGAGTGCGGCGCTTGTGCAGGTGTTTGTCCTGTATCTGCTCCTGCTGCTGAATAATGGAGAAAAATTAAGCGCTCTGTAAAAAGAGCGCTTTTCTCTTTATATTTACAAAAATTCGTCCCTTAAGAAAGTGACGATTTATCCTGCTGACGAAAACTAAAGCTTATTTCGGCTCGAGTCCGCGAGTTCTGCTCACGGCTCGCGATGCTTCGCTTTCGCTTGCAGCT
>DHYN01000110.1:0-29483 GCA_002414125.1 Ruminococcus sp. UBA5129
TTTTTAATAGGCTATGAGATTACGCTTCAGCAGCGATTTCTTCTTCTTCTTCCTTATCTTCGATTTTCCAGACATTCTTTTTATAGTCTTCAATTGAACGGTCGGATGAGAAGACACCGCTGTTTGCGATATTCATCAGACTCATTCGATGCCAGTTCTTCTGGTCTTTATACGCTTCGCTGACACGTTTCTGAGCCATGACGTAATCGTCAAAGTCTCTTAAGACAAAGTACTGGTCGTTATTCAGGAGAAGTGAATCGTAGATCATGGAGAACGGCTGTCCCGGGAGCGTTCCATCAATCAGCTGGTTGAGCACGCGACGGATGCGCGGGTCAGCTTCATAGTAGTCAAATGAGCGGTAGCCGCCAAAATGTGTGTAATTATACACATCCTGGTCGGAAATACCGAAAACAAACATATTTTCGTCCCCGACATGCTCGCGAATTTCGATATTCGCGCCGTCCATGGTCCCGAGAGTAACAGCTCCGTTCATCATAAACTTCATGTTACTGGTTCCGGATGCTTCTTTACCTGCAGTGGAGATCTGTTCTGACACTTCCGCGGCAGGGTAGATAATTTCAGCGGTTGAGACATTGAAGTTCGGAACAAACACAACGGAGAGTCGGCCCTTCATATCCGGGTCGCTGTTAATCTTTTGCGCCACTGAATTGATCAGACGAATGACTTCCTTCGCATAAGTGTAGGAAGGCGCTGATTTTCCGGCGAGGAAATAAGTTTTCGGGACATAATCCATATTCGGATTGTCTTTGAGTTCATTGTATTCATGAATAATATGAAGAACATTTAAAAGCTGTCTTTTGTATTCATGGATTCTCTTAACCTGAATGTCAAAGATGGAATCCGGGTTGATTTCGATTCCCTGTGTCTGCTGGATGTACTTGGCAAGACGCTCCTTGTTTTCTCTCTTGATTGATGCCAGTTCATCGAGGAACGCTTCATCATCTGCAAACTTCTCGATCTCCTTCAGTTTTTCCATGTTGGTGGCGGTGCTCCAGTCATTTCCGATTTTGGAAGTGATCGCTTTTTCAAGCTTCGGATTGGCCCCGTACATGAAACGTCTCTGGGAGACGCCGTTGGTGACGTTGGTGAACTTTTCAGGCCAGATTTCGTAGAAGCCGTGGAAGGTTTCATCTCTTAGAATTCTGGAGTGAATTTCAGCTACCCCGTTGACGGAATGCGCGCCGATGATGGAGAGATTCGCCATATGCACCTGTCCGTCCTGGAGAACCGAACAGTGATAGTTCCTATCCCAGCGGTCCGGATATTTATTGTTCATTTCCTCCATAAAGCGGCGGTTAATTTCATCGATGATCATGTAAACGCGGGGAAGAAGTCTCTGCATCAGATCAATCGGCCACTTTTCAAGGGCTTCCGGAAGAACGGTGTGGTTTGTGAAGGTGACGGTTTCCGTAACGATCTTCCAGGCTTCATCCCAGCCGAGACCTTCTTCATCGAGAAGGAGACGCATGAGTTCAGGAACCACCAAAGCCGGATGCGTGTCGTTGATATGGATAATGATATGATTCTGTAACCCTTCCACAGAGCCGTTGTGCATCTTTTTATAGCGTCTTAAGATTCGCTTGAGCCCGGCTGCCACGAAGAAGTATTCCTGCTTCAATCGAAGCTGGCGTCCTTCAAATCCAGCGTCAGACGGATAAAGAACCTGGGAGATGGCTTCAGCGTCACTTCTTCTCTGAACCGCTTTGATAAAATCTCCCTGATTGAAGGTTTCAAGGTCAAATCCTTCGATCGGTTCTGCACTCCAAAGACGGAGAGAGTTTACCGTATTGTTTTTATATCCCTGCATGGGAATGTCGTACGGAACAGCAAGAATCGCATCGTAGTCTTTCTGCAAGAAGACAGATTTTCCATTGACCTGAACCTGATCGACATACCCGCCGTATTTTACGACCACGGATTTTTCCGGCTGCGGTGTTTCAAACGGATAGGATCCTTCTGAAAGCCAGTTGTCTGCAACTTCGATTTGTTCGTTGTTGACGATTTTTTGTTCAAACAGCCCGTATTTGTAACGGATTCCGTTTCCGTGCCCCGGAAAATTCATCGCGGCGGTGGAATCAAGGAAACAGGCCATCAGACGCCCGAGCCCGNNATTGAAACCGTTGAGAAGATCTTTTCCTGAACGCTCTCATAGTCGATGCCGAGTTCTGCGAGCGCTTCCGGAACCAGTTCTCCCCAGCCGAGGCTGTTCACATACAGTCTTAACATTCTTCCGATGAGAAACTCGATTGAGAAGAAGTAGACCTGCTTGTCTGTCGTATTGTTGTACGCTTCATTGGACGCGACCCAGTTCTTATTGATCTGGTTCATGACGAGTTCCGCAAGCGCCTTGTAATGGTGCGTGGTTGAAGATTCATTGAAAGGATGTCCGGAGATCTTCTCAACGGTTTCAATAAAGTCTTCTTTGAACTTGTCTTTGCGTCTTTTGGATGGCGCAATATCTGTAATTACGTCCGGAGAAATCCCTTTTCTCGCTGGCGCTTTTACAGAAGAATGATCAGTGGCCGCGACCTGCGCTGCCGCCTTTTTTTCTTTAACTTTAGTCGCCATGTATACTCCTAACTATCTATACCTTTAACAAGTCCCGTACACAATAAAACAGGACGATGATTCNNTGTAATTGTACACGGTAGTTTTATTATACCTTAATATTATTTTTTGTTCCTTTTCCACATTGAAAAAAGAGAATTTTTTTCGACAAAAGTCGTTGAAATCGGTCCGCAAAGGGTAGAGGTGGACTTACTTTTTCTTGGTAGTTGCCTTTTTAGAGGAGGTAGGCTTCTTAGCAGCCGCTTTCTTCGCGGGAGCCTTTTTATCGGAAGAAGCTGTTTTCTTGGCTGTTGCTTTTTTAGCGGACGGTTTCTTTGCCGTTTCCTTTTCCTTTACATAAAGCTTCTTGTCTCCGATGCTCGAGACGAACTTTGATTTGTCGTGGATGCTTGAGACATATTTGGATTTGTCGTTGATCGAAGAATGTTCGTTCACGCGCACGATGTAGTCTCCGCCTTTATAAATCAGTCCGCACATCGGCGGGATGGAAATTTCAACGCTGTAGTCAAGTCCGTTGCACGGAATCTTTTCAGCTTTGGCAGTCTGCGTCACCTTCGCGCCTGTTCCGCCGTATTCTTCGGCGTTCGAGTTGAGAATCAGTTCGTATTCGCGGTCTTCCGGAACACCGAAACGATATTTGTCGTGGGCGATTGCAAGGAAGTTGCCGACAAAGATGGTCTGGTCTTTGTGGTTGTCTGCAATTCTTCTGTAGGTGATCAGGCTGTTTTTCGTATCGTCCGCGTTGATCCACTGGAAACCGTCCCAGCTGTGATCATCCTGCCACATGGATTTTTCATCTTTATAGATATGGTTAAGCTTCTTGACGAAGTCCATGGTCTGTCTGTGTTTGTCGATATCCTTCGGAAGATGCCATTCAAGCTGTTCGTAGGAGCGCCATTCGATAAAAGGAGCGAATTCGCTGCCCATGAAGATGAGCTTTTTGCCGGAATGGGTGTACATGAAGGCAAGAAGCAGGCGGTACTGATCAAACTTCATGTCATAATCCGCACCGAACATCTTATTCACGAGCGTGGCTTTTCCATGAACCACTTCGTCATGCGAGAGCGGAAGAATGAAGTTTTCAGAGAACGCGTAGCTCATGGAGAACGTCAGGTTGTTCTGGGCGTGGGAGCGGAAGTACGGATCGGTCTGCATATAATTCAGGGTGTCATGCATCCAGCCCATATCCCACTTGTAGTTAAATCCGAGACCGCCCTTATCGACCGGCCAGCTGACCATTGGGTAAGCGGTGGATTCTTCCGCGGCCATGACAGCATACGGGAAATTATCAAAGATGACCGTGTTGCATTTTCTCAAGAATGCCACGGCACTCAGGTCGTCAAGTCCGCCGAATTCGTTTCTTCTCCAGTCGTCATCATAGCCATAGTTGACGTAAAGCATGGAAGCGACACCGTCGATTCTCAAGCCGTCTGCATGGAATTCTTTAAACCAGAAGAACGCATTTGAAATCAAGAAGGAGATGACTTCAGGTTTTGCATAGTTAAATTCCATGGTGCCCCACTGCGGATGTTCCGCAGCTTCATACTGGTAGGTTCCGTCCAGCATGCGAAGACCGTGTTCGTCCTTGCAGAAGTGTCCGGGAACCCAGTCGAGAATCACATGGATACCGTCCTGATGAAGTGTGTCGATCAGATGCTTCAGACCGGTCGGGTTGCCGTAGCGCGCGGTGGCTGAATAGAAGCCGGTTACCTGGTATCCCCAGGATCCGTCAAACGGATGTTCCATAACCGGCATGAATTCAACATGCGTATATCCCATTTCCTTCAGATAGTCCGGAAGAACTTCGGCCAGTTGTTCATAGGTCATGAACGAGCCGTCTTCATTGGTGCGCCAGCTTCCAAGATGCATTTCATAAATGTTCATTGGATAAGCGGTGCCGGCCTTTGCGTCAGCGATCTGCTTTTCGATCCACTTTCCGTCTTTCCATTCGTATTCATCCAAATCCCAGATAACGGAGGCCGTGGCCGGACGGTTTTCCGAGTAAAACGCGTATGGATCAGCCTTAAGCACGACATTTCCGTCTGCCTGAGTAACGGCATATTTATATAAATCTCCCTGCTTGAGGTTTGGAATCGTCGCTTCCCAAATTCCTCCGAGATCTTCAAGGCGTTTCATGGGGTTCGCCTGCTGATTCCATCCGTTAAAGTTTCCGACTACAGAAATCGCGCGGGCGTTCGGAGCCCAGATTCTAAAGACGACAGTTCCATCATCCTGGATATGCGCGCCAAAGAACTCATAAGACTGGTAATAAGTTCCCTGATGGAAAAGATAAGCGGCGTCTTGTGTATTCATAGCCATTGAACGATATCTTCCTTTCTATTCGATATATGATCTATGTTTATTTTGTAAGGTTTAAGTTTAAGAGCGTAATAATCTTACTCTAATCTATTTTATTCTATCATGTTTGATCGGGGGTAAAGAAAACGTTTATTTTTGCCCCTATGTTCAGAACACAACTTAAAAAGAACATGACAACCAATAAGGTGAACAGTCCGCTCATACTTCCGTATATTAACAGGTAAGTCTGGGAGCGGTTGAGGAAAAACAGATAGATCCGGAAGACGATGGTCAAGGCGATCATCGAGAAGATTGTTCCCGGGAGCACCCGCTTGAACGGATACCGTTTCTCCGGCGCATACATGTATACAACTGTCAGAATTCCAAACAGCACTGCTTCTGCGAACAAGAAGAGGTAGAGCCCTGATGAAAACTCATCCGGAAGTCCTGAAATCAGGAGCGAATGAAGCCATGCCCGCACAGAGTTGGATATCTGGAAGATGGTCATCAAAATTTCCGCGGCGAGAACAATCAAAACGGTAAAGAAGGCTGACTTCAGCCAAAGCACACGCTTTTCAAGATACCGCGTAAAACCATACGTTTGGTTAATACCCGAAAGAAGTGTATGTATTGTCACACAAGTAAAGATCAGTGCGGCAATACCCATGAAACTATGTGTCTCGCTTGCATATTTTAAAAGTTCGTTTACTTCTCCCGTAATAAATTCATAGGAAAGTTTCGGAAGATTTGCCGAAAGGAAAGCAAATAAATCGGTCTTGAAGTCCGGTATGGATCTTGATGTAAATTCCAGAATATATACAAGAAACGGGACAATGGCGCACAATAGATAAAAGGCGAGCTGCGTGCAGATGCCGGGAAAGTTTGTGACCGTTAACGAGTCTGCGATCTGGTTGATTAAGATGGTGTAGCGCGTCTTAGTGCTCAGGTTCGGATAGTATTTTTTAAGAAATAAGTTCCGGTTAATTCTTCCCAGCTGCGCTTCGGGAGGAATGTAGGGTCTCGTGTCGTATTTCAGAACACATGCGTCGGAGATCACCTGATTGGACACGCTCTTGTCTTTGTTCAATTGAATCAGCTGGATGTTTAGGTTCATTCCGAGAATAAAATTGAACGAGAAAAGATAAGCGTAAAAGATCAGGTTGACAGCGCGGGTCAAGTCCGAAGAGCCGATGGGCCAGATTCCGACAAGCTGAAGATTCCGGATCAGGTTGGTCAGGAGTAGCCAAAAGGCTACAGCAAAAATGCCGCCGGGTAACGCCTGCTTGATCCTGAGACGCTGCGCCGGGAAGACCGCGTAGCACCAGGTGAAGGCGAAAACCAGAACCGCAATCAGATAAACATACCGAAAGCCTGTAAAGACAGCGTCCAGAGCACTTGAGGTTCCCTGCATATAAAAACTGAGGAGAACGGTTCTCACCTGTGCCGTAGCCATGTAGAAATAGATCGCGAGAAACGTGAAAGAAGCAAGGACCAGAGCGTTCATCGCAGCGCTTTTCCAAAGCGTGACGAATCCTCTGCTCTCCTCAAACTCAGCCACGCGGTTTGAGATGACCATCAATGAATGAACAATTCGGATAATGGCATAAACGACAAAAAAGAGAAGGGTGAGAAAGCTGATCACAGACACCAGAGGCTTTTCAAGCATGTAAAACCGGCTGAAATCCTGAAGCTGTTCAAGGAGGTTGTCCTGCGTCTCCGAATAATCCAGAATCCCAGGCGGGAAGATAACCGTTAGTGCCCGCATCAGCTCACCGCTCGAACTCTGGAAGAAGATGCTTGCGACCATATAATAGATCATCATGCCGGGAAGAAAGGCAAGCAGAACCCCATAGGAAGCTTGAGCAGCATAGTTGAAGATATTTTTTGAATGCGTGCATAGGCGCTTAACGAGCGCCGGAAGCTGCTTAAATGACATATTTTCTCTCCGTCATGATGGGATAATTTCTTAGATGATTATATGATGATTGCCTTGTTTTCACAAACAAAAGCAGAAAAGCGGATTTTTTCCGCTCTTTTTTATAAGACAAAATTTCATTACCCGTTTTTTTCAAGAATTTGGCAATTGTGGAATAAATGCTATAATGAGTTCGTGTGAAAATGTGCATTGTATACAAAAAACTTCGATTACATAGTTAGGAGAGAAGCGTGGGTAAAACACTTACAGAAAAAATTCTCGAAGACCATCTCGTCTCCGGTGAAATGAAAAAAGGAGAAGAGATCGGCATCCGCATTGACCAGACGCTGACCCAGGACTCCACGGGCACAATGGCCTATATGCAGCTTGAAGCGATGGAAGTACCGCGCGTAAAAACCAAACGGTCCTTAGCTTATATTGACCACAACATGCTTCAGGAAGGCCCTGAAAACATGGACGACCATCGCTATATTCAGTCGACTGCAAAAAAACACGGAGTTATCTTCTCCCGTCCAGGCAATGGAATCTGCCATCAGGTTGAGATTGAGCGCTATGGAATTCCGGGACAGACCCTTCTCGGATCTGACTCCCACACGCCAACCGGGGGCGGAATCGGAATGATCGCCATCGGCGCAGGCGGACTCGATGTTGCAGTCGCAATGGGCGGCGGTGCGTACTACATTACATGCCCCAAGGTGGTTAAGGTAAATCTCACAGGCAAGCTCCGTCCTTGGGTAGCTGCAAAGGATGTTATCCTTGAAGTGCTCAAGAGAATGTCCGTAAAGGGCGGCGTAGGCAAGGTTATCGAGTACTGCGGCGACGGCGTTAAGACGCTTTCCGTTCCCGAGAGAGCAACTATTACAAATATGGGCGCAGAGCTTGGCGCTACAACATCTATCTTCCCATCGGACGAGATCACAAAGCAGTTCCTCAAGGCTCAGTGTCGTGAGGATGTCTGGACTCCTCTTGCAGCCGATGAGGATGCAGTTTATGACGAGGAACTCAATATCGACCTCAGCGAGCTCGTTCCGCTGGCAGCATGTCCTCATTCTCCGGACAACGTAAAGAGTGTCGAGGAGATCGGAAGACTCAAGATAGATCAGGTATGTATCGGTTCGTGCACAAACTCATCACTCCTTGATATGCTCAAGGTAGCTCACATACTCAAGGGCAAGACTGTAGATCCGGATGTATCTCTTTCGATCGCTCCCGGTTCAAAACAGGTGCTTAACATGCTCGCTCAGAACGGTGCACTTTCAGACCTCATCGAAGCAGGTGCAAGGATCCTCGAGAGTGCATGCGGTCCCTGTATCGGTATGGGACAGTCACCAAACTCAAAGGGAATCTCGCTCAGAACATTCAACAGAAACTTCGAGGGTCGCTCAGGCACAAAGGACGGTCAGATATACCTCGTTTCTCCCGAAATGGCTGCTGCTTCCGCACTTACAGGCTATCTCACCGACCCGAGAGAACTTGGTGATATGCCCGAATTCAAGCTTCCCGAGATCTTCACTATCAATGACAATATGGTAGTTCCTCCCGTTGCAGAAGCAGATATGGACAGTGTTGAGATCCTCAGAGGTCCGAACATCAAGCCGTTCCCCGAAACCGCACCTCTCATGGAAACTATTGATGCTCCCTGTTCGCTCAAGGTAGGCGACAACATCACGACTGACCACATTATGCCCGCAGGTGCAAAGATACTTCCGCTTCGCTCAAATATCCCTGCAATTTCTCAGCACTGTTTTGCAGTATGCGATGAGAGCTTCCCGTCCAGAGCTAAGGAGCTTGGCAAGAGCATTATCGTAGGCGGTTCAAACTACGGTCAGGGCNNCGCAGCACTGCTTCACGGTATGCGATGAGGATTTCCCGAGAAGAGCGAAGAACATGGGCAAGTCTATAATAGTAGGCGGCTCGAACTACGGTCAGGGCAGCTCGAGAGAGCACGCTGCACTTGCACCGCTTTACCTTGGCGTAAAGGCTGTGCTCGTTAAGTCGTTCGCCAGAATCCACCGGGCTAATCTCATCAATGCAGGAATCCTTCCCCTCACATTTGTGAACGAGGCGGATTACGACAATATCGCACAGGGCGATGAGCTTGTTCTCTCTGATGTCCGCAAGGCTGTTGAGAGCGGTAAGTCCGAGCTTACGGTTATTAATAAAACGAACGGCAAAGAGATCCCCGTGCTCTGCGAACTCAGCGGTCGTACAAAGGATATTATGCTTGCAGGCGNNGATATTCCTTGTGTAATGGAATGAAGTAATGGCTTATTGGCTGTAACGTAAATAGGAGCGACAGGTCTTTCTTTCAGAATGCCGCAAAAAGGTGGAAAACAATGACTAAAAAGGGAATTACAGCATCAGAACTGAAATACATAGCCATACTTGCGATGTTTGCGGATCACATTGCTTGGGCATTTATTCCGACCGATACGATTTTGTCTCAGATCATTCATTTTTTCGGAAGAATTACAGCTCCCGTCATGTGTTTCTTTCTTACAGAGGGATTCCATTACACAAGGAATATCAAAAAGTATTTTGGCAGACTTGCTGCTTTTGCTGTCGTTTCGCATTTTGCATATGCCCTTTTTTCAACAGGAAGCTTTTTTGGAAAAGCGCTTGAAAGTGTTATTACAACATTATTTCTGAGCCTTGCAGCTATTTGGGTATTAAATTATAATAAAATCAAACCATGCTTTAAGATTCCGATAATACTCATGCTAATAATTCTTTCGGAACACTGCGATTGGGGATATAATCTGATTTTCTTCACTCTCGCATTTGAGCTTGGGCGCGGAAGCCGCAAAGATCAGATACTTGCATATGCTTCATGTGCTTTTATTTTAAATATACTCCCTTTATTTAGTTTGCTTAGAGCAGGTTTTGATCTGTTTTTTGTTCAGATATTTAATCTGGGCGTTTTACTGCCGATACCGCTTCTCATGCTTTATAACGGGCAGAAAGGCGGCGGAAAGGCTACAAAGTGGGTATTTTATATTTTCTATCCGGCACATCTTATTGTGATCGGGCTTATAGATTATATTTATGGATGATCAATTATTGTAAATAGGAGGTACAAATCAATGGCAAAAATTCAGATGAAAACGCCGCTCGTTGAGATGGACGGCGATGAGATGACCCGAATCCTCTGGGCTTGGATCAAGGATATACTTATTGATCCCTATGTTGATCTTAAGACCGAGTATTACGATCTCGGTCTCGAGAACAGGGAAAAGACAAAGGATCAGGTAACATTTGATTCGGCTGAGGCTACAAAGAAGTACGGTGTAGCAGTAAAGTGTGCAACCATCACTCCTAATGCTGCAAGAATGCCCGAGTACAATCTTACACAGATGTGGAAGTCGCCCAACGGCACTATCAGAGCTATCCTTGACGGCACAGTATTCCGTACTCCTATAATCGTAAAGGGAGTTGAGCCCTATATCCCCACATGGACAAAGCCTATCACGATAGCACGTCACGCGTACGGTGATGTCTACAAGAATACCGAGATGAGAGTCGAGCAGGGCAGCAAGGCGGAGCTCGTAGTTACCGATAAGGACGGAAACGAGACTCGTGAGCTGATCCACGATTTTGCTAAGTGTGACGGTATAATTCAGGGACTGCACAATCTTGATGACAGTATTGCAGGCTTTGCAAGAGCTTGTCTCAACTACGGTCTTGATCTCAAGCAGGACGTATGGTTTGCCTCAAAGGACACTATCTCGAAAAAGTACGACCACAGATTCAAGGATATTTTCGCTGAGATCTACGAGAATGAATATAAGGAAAGGTACGAGGCAGCAGGCATCGAGTATTTCTATACACTCATCGACGATGCGGTTGCAAGAGTTATCCGTTCAAACGGCGGTTATATCTGGGCTTGCAAGAATTATGACGGCGATGTAATGTCTGATATGGTATCTACAGCATACGGAAGCCTTGCTATGATGACATCTGTCCTTGTATCGCCCGATGGAATTTATGAGTATGAGGCTGCACACGGTACGGTACAGCGCCACTACTACAAGTATCTCAAGGGCGAGGAAACATCTACCAACTCCGTAGCAACGATCTTCGCATGGACAGGCGCTCTCCGCAAGAGAGGCGAGCTTGATGCTTCTCCCGGGCTCTGTGATTTCGCAGATAAGCTCGAAAAAGCAACGATCGCAACGATTGAGGAAGGCGTAATGACAGGCGACCTCTATCTCATTTCTAAGCTCGAAAACAAGACAAAGGTCGATTCAAAGACTTTCCTTGAGGAAATCAGGAATCGCCTTGATGCAATGATGCAATAAAAAGAAAGGCAGAAAAATGTCAAAAAATTCGGTATCAAATTCCGTAATAAGACGTTTGCCGCGATACTACAGGTTCCTCGGTGAGCTTGAAAAGCAGGGGACTGTCCGTATATCGTCGCGTGAGCTGTCGGAGAAAATGGCTCTGACAGCTTCGCAGATACGACAGGATCTCAATTGCTTTGGAGGCTTTGGACAGCAGGGCTACGGCTATAATGTCAGTGAGCTGCGCGAAAAGATAGGTGAGATACTCGGAGTACATTCCGGAAATCCAATAATTCTGATCGGCGCAGGTAATCTCGGACGCACTATCGCCACGCATATGAGCTTTGCGGAACGCGGCTTTCGGCTCATCGGGATTTTCGACATTGATCCGAAGCTGAGCGGAGTTGAGATCGGTGATCTTAAGGTTCGCAACAGTATTGAGCTGGAGCGCTTCTGCATTGAAAATTCGCCGACCGCAGCAGTGCTTTGTATTCCGAAAGAAGCTGCGGCTGAGATCGCGAAAAGGCTGCAATCCTACGGTATAAAGGCGTTTTGGAATTTCAGCCACTTCGATCTTCGCAGTGAAAACAGTGATGTCATCGTGGAAAACGTTCATCTCGGAGACAGCCTCATGACTCTTGCATACGGTCTTAATTCGATGAATGACACTGAAAAATGATCTATGGCGATCTCTGGAAATGCGAGATCAGCAAAAGTGAGATCGCTATAATTTTACCTGAACAAGGAGCTTTTTCCTTGTTTTTTCTTGAATATAAATGTGAAAAAAATATCAATCTTCCGACAGTATTATATCTCAAATGGAATATCTGCATTCCGAATTGATATATATACATTTATGACAGTACTAAAATGTGGATTTTGTGTGAATGATGCGGAATTTCACTATACACTAAGTCTGAGCACAAAGCAGGCTTGTGCGGATTTTAAGATGTACAGATCAACCGTACAGCGCCGTTTTAAAGGCTTATTTCGAGAACATTCGGACGTCGGACGGCTCAGCTCGGGTGTATGTTAAAATTGCTGTTAAAATGCACAAAAAAGTTGAACAAAGCAACTATTTCAGATATGGTTTAATATATATCAATATTTGAATATTGATATTCTTAACTTAGATTTGTTTTTTTACGCTATTACTGGTATACTGTTTAATAGGATTGAATGCGGTTTGACCGCTATCTTAATAAATCACAAATTGCAAAAAGGTGGTATTTTAATGGAATATCGTATTGAACACGATTCTATGGGCGAGGTAAAGGTACCTGCCGATAAGTACTGGGCAGCTCAGACCGAGAGAAGTCACGAGAATTTCCCGATAGGAGTCGGCATAGAGACAATGCCGCGCGAGATCACTCATGCGTTCGGTATCCTCAAGAAAGCCGCTGCCATTGCCAATCACGCTGTCAAGCCTGAGAAAATGACCGATGCTAAGCTCGCAGCTATCTCAAAGGCTTGCGATGAGGTTATCAGCGGTGAGCTGAACGAACATTTTCCGCTTGTTGTATGGCAGACCGGAAGCGGTACGCAGTCCAATATGAACGCTAATGAGGTTATTGCAAACAGAGGCAACGAGATCGCAGGCGAGAAGCTCCTCCACCCGAACGATGATATTAACATGAGCCAGTCGTCAAACGACACGTTCCCGACTGCCATGCATATAGCTGCTGTTCTTGCAGTTGAGGATAAGGTCATCCCTGCTATCGACACTCTCACCGAGACATTCAAGCGCCTTGAGGCTGAAAATGAGGGCATTGTCAAGAGTGGACGTACTCATCTTCAGGATGCAACTCCGATCAAGTTCTCTCAGGAGATAAGCGGCTGGAGAGCGTCTCTCGAAAAGGACAGAAAGATGCTTCTTAATGCTGTTGAAGAGCTCAAGGAGCTTGCACTTGGCGGAACGGCAGTCGGTACGGGACTCAATGCTCCGACAGGCTTTGCAGAGATGGCGGCACAGGCTATAAGCGAGCTCACAGGCAAGAACTTCGTGACAGCTCCGAATAAATTCCATTCGCTCACTTCTAAGGATGAGATCGTGTTTGCGCATGGTGCGCTCAAGGCGCTTGCAGCCGACATGATGAAGATCGCAAACGATGTAAGATGGCTTGCATCAGGTCCTCGAGACGGTCTCGGCGAGATATTCATTCCCGAGAACGAGCCCGGTTCTTCTATCATGCCCGGCAAGGTAAATCCCACACAGTGCGAGCAGGTAACTATGGTAGCGGTACAGGTAATAGGCAACGATGTTGCGGTAGGTATGGCTGCTTCGCAGGGTAACTTCGAGCTGAACGTGTTCATGCCTGTATGTGCTTACAATTTCCTACAGTCGGCAAGGCTTCTCGCCGAGTCGATCATGGCATTCAACAACAACTGCGCAGTCGGCATCAAGGCTAACAAGGAGAAGATGCACCATAATCTCCATAACTCGCTCATGCTTGTAACGGCGCTCAACCCCTATATCGGATACGAGAATGCTGCAAAGACTGCCAAAAAGGCATTCAAGGACAATATTTCGCTTAAGGAAGCCTGCGTGGAGCTTGGTTTCCTGACCGCCGAAAGGTTTGACGAGGTGTTCCACCCCGAAGAAATGGTTTGATCGGAAAGGAAGATTCTATGATTTTCACATATTATCCCGGCTGTACGCTGAGAACAAAGGCTAAGGATCTCGACCGCTATGCAAGGCTTTCCGCCGAGGCGCTCGGAATCACTCTCGAAGAGCCCGAGAATTGGCAGTGCTGCGGCGGTGCGTATTCCAATGTCAATGACGAGGCTGCTACGAAGCTTTCTGCCGCAAGAGTACTCAATTCCGCAAAGGAGCTCGGAAGACCTCTCGTCACCGTTTGTTCCGCTTGTCATAACGTCATCAAGCAGACTAATTATGACATCCAGCACAATGCAACGCTCGCATACAAGGTAAACAATTACCTCGGACTTGATCCGCAGTACAACGGTGAAACAACGGTTTACCACTATCTTGAGATGCTGCGCGATGTTGTGGGCTTTGATAAGCTCGCCGAGAAAGTCGTGAATCCTCTTAAGGGAAAGAAGATCGCCGCATATTACGGTTGTTTGCTTCTCAGACCTTCAAGGGCTCTTTCAATGGACGATCCCGAGAATCCCACGATCATGGAGGACTTCATTCGTGCGATCGGAGCTGACCCCGTGATATATTCGCAGAGAGTTGAGTGCTGCGGAGGATACATCACGCTCGAGGATAAGGCGCAGGCTTCAAAGAGAAGCAGCGCGGTAATGACCGATGCCGAGGAAAACGGAGCAGAGATGGTCGTAACAGCATGTCCGCTTTGTCTGTACAATCTCAAAAAGAATTCAGGTTCACAGCTTCCTGTTGTATATATCACCGAGCTCCTCGCAGAGGCTCTCGGAGTTAAGGAGGAGAGCAATGAGTAATATCAAAGATGCAGTGCTCAATTCATACGGCAAAAATGTCAGAAAGTGCATGAAGTGCGGAAAGTGCTCCGCGACCTGCCCTTCATATGACGAAATGGAGTATCATCCTCATCAGTTCGTGAGTATGGTCGAAAAGGGCGATATTGAGACTCTTATGAAGTCGGAGTCCATTTTCAAGTGCCTTACTTGTTATGCTTGCGTGGAAAGATGCCCGAGAAATGTTGAACCTGCAAGGGTAATTGAGGCAGTCCGCTTCGCACAGCTCAGAAAGCAGGGAAACAACCACCTGATACCTGATATGATCCCTGATATGCTCGATGAAGATCTCCCTCAGCAGGCTATCGTCACAGCATTCAGAAAATATGCTAAGTAAGGAGGAGAAATAATGCAGAGAATTGGAGTTTTTGTCTGTCACTGTGGTACAAATATCGCTGCGACTGTCGATGTGAAGGCGGTTGCCGAGACTCTGAAAAACGAGTCAGGTGTTGTTTTCTCCACCGATTACCAGTATATGTGCTCGGAGTCCGGACAGAACATCATCAAGGATGCCATAAAGGAGCATAAGCTCACGGGCGTTGTAGTATGCTCGTGTTCACCGCGAATGCATGAGGCTACTTTCCGTAAAGCAGTGGCAAGCGTCGGACTCAACCCGTATATGCTTGAGGTCGCAAACCTCAGAGAGCAGTGCTCATGGATACATAAGGATATCGCTACAGCTACCGAAAAGGCAGTTATCCTTGGTAGAGCAGCTATCGCAAAGGTACATCTCAATGCACCTCTGACAGCAGGCGAGAGTCCTGTAGTAAAAAGAGCTCTCGTCATCGGAGGAGGTATCGCAGGAATCCAGACAGCTCTTGATATTGCCGATGCAGGCTTCGATGTTGATATTATTGAGAAAGAGCCGACTATCGGCGGAAAAATGGCTCAGATAGACAAGACATTCCCGACACTCGATTGTGCTGCTTGTATTCTCACACCGAAAATGGTTGAGGCTGCGCAGAATGAGAAGATTCACATCCATTCGTTCAGTGAAGTGGCTGACGTTAAGGGATTTGTTGGAAACTTTACCGTTACAATAAAGAAAAAGGCTCGCTTTGTAGATGAGACGAAGTGCACCGGCTGCGGACTCTGTACCGAAAAGTGTCCGATGAAGAAAGTGCCGAACGAGTTCAATATGAACCTCGATAACAGAACAGCAGTATATATCCCGTTTGCGCAGGCAGTTCCTAAGGTTGCAAGGATCGACCCGAACTACTGCCTCATGCTCAAGAACGGCAAGTGCGGTGTCTGCTCAAAGGTTTGCTCCGTGGGAGCTATTGATTATAAGCAGCAGGATAAGTTTATTGAAGAAAGGTACGGCGCTATCGTAGTGGCAACAGGATTCAATCCTATTAAGCTTGACAAATACGATGAATTTGCGTATTCGCTGAGTCCCGATGTGGTTACTTCTCTCGAGCTTGAGAGACTGATGAATGCCGCAGGTCCTAATGGCGGAACGCTTCTCCGTCCGTCCGATAAAACTCATCCTCATACTATCGTTTTCGTTCAGTGTGTAGGTTCACGATGCGATGACTCAAAGGGAAAGCCGTACTGCTCAAAGATATGCTGTATGTATACTGCAAAGCACGCGATGCTCATCCGTGAAAAATACCCCGATACAGAGGTATATGTATTCTATATAGACGTCCGTACCCCCGGTAAGAATTTTGATGAATTCTACCGCAGAGCCGTTGAGGAATACGGCGTACATTATGTCAAAGGCATGGTCGGAAAGGTCACACCAAGGACTGACGGAAAGCTCGCTGTTCAGGCGTCCGATCTGCTCTCAAACGAGCAGCTTCACATTGATGCTGATATGGTCGTGCTCGCGGCAGCTATCGAGCCGGATAAGACCGCTCGTCCGCTCGCGACGATGCTCACTACACAGATGGATACAAACGATTTCTTCACCGAGGCTCATCCGAAGCTTCGTCCCGTAGAGAGCGCAACGGCAGGAATTTTCCTCTCCGGCGCATGTCAGGGACCGAAAGACATTCCGGAGACAGTAGCTCAGGCGAGTGCCGCAGCCGCAAAGGCTATCGGACTTCTGTGCAAAAACAGCATAACATGCAACCCATGTGTTGCTCACTCCGATGAGCTTATGTGCAACGGCTGCTCGTCATGCGAAAAGGTATGTCCATACGGAGCTATCACATATATCGACAAGGAGTTCAGGATGCCCGACAGAACGACTGCAATACGCCGTGTAGCATCGGTCAATCCTGCCGTATGTCAGGGCTGCGGTGCATGTACCGTGGCTTGTCCGTCGGGAGCTATGGATCTCAACGGCTTCTCTAACAGTCAGATCATGGCGGAGGTAGACGCAATATGCAAGTAAATGAAAAGAAAGAATTCGAGCCTGTTATCGTTGCATTCTGCTGCAATTGGTGTTCATATGCAGGAGCCGATCTTTCAGGTACGAACAGATTAAATTATCCGACAAACGTTAAGATCATCAGAGTGCCTTGTTCATGCAGAGTAAATCCGATGTTCATCCTCAGAGCGTTCCAGCGCGGAGCTGACGGCGTTATCATCTGTGGATGTCACCCGGGTGACTGCCACTACACATCAGGGAATTATTTCGCACGCCGCAGAATGACACTCTTGTTCAGTATGCTCGATTTCATCGGAATAGAGCGTGACAGGACTCGCGTTGAGTGGGTATCGGCAGCGGAGGGCGCAAAGTTTGCCGCAACGATGAATGAATTTACCGAGGCTGTAAAGAAGCTCGGACCTAACCGCAGATTGGAGGATCTACGATGCAGGAAGCAATCATAAACAAGGCAAAGGAGCTGCTTGCAGATGGCAGAGTCGATCGGGTTATCGGCTGGAAGAAAGGCGAATTCTCTTACGACATTACTCCGGCAGTTTTTGAGACCGCAGAGGAGATAGATGCAGAATTTGTCTGCAATGACTTCACGTCTGCAAACGTATCAAAATATCTCGTTAAAGAGACCAAGAAGGACGGAACTGTCCTTGCGTTTTTAAAACCCTGCGATACATACAGCTTCAATCAGCTTGTCAAGGAGCACAGGATAGATGCCTCAAAGGTGTATACAGTGGGAATTCCCTGTGACGGCAAGCTCGATCCAGAAAAGATAAAGCAAAAGGGGATCTCAGGTATCCGATCTATAGAAAAAGACGGTGATATGCTTAAGATCGACACGGTATATGGTGATGAAACGTTGAAGATTTCCGATGCCATGTCCGAAAGATGTCTGAGCTGCAAGAGCAGGAAGCATGTCTGCTATGACGAGCTTATCGGTGAGGACGGCGATGTTATATCCTCGAATCGCTTCGATATGGTCGAGCAGCTTGAGAATATGTCCGCTCAGGAGCGCTACGACTTCTGGAGATCACAGCTTTCAAAGTGCATTAGATGCAATGCGTGTAGAAACGTCTGTCCTGCGTGTACATGCGAGAAGTGCGTATTTGACAATGATGATTCGGGCATTTCAAATAAGGCTGCCGCTGACAGCTTCGAGGAGAATATGTTCCACGTTATCCGTGCTTTCCACGTTGCAGGAAGATGTACCGACTGCGGCGAGTGCTCGAGAGTATGTCCGCAGAACATTCCGCTCCATCTTTTGAACAGAAAGTTCATCAAGGATATAAATTCGCTTTACGGCGAGTATCAGGCAGGTGCGGACACCGATTCGAGAGCCCCGCTTACCGATTATAAGCAGTCAGACTGTGAGGCATCTGTCGTACATGAAAGGGGTGTTGAGTAATGCTGAGAATTTCACTTGATAAGCTCGACACGCTTTTTGCAAAGATAGCAGAGAAACAGAAGCTCTATATCCCGTCAGACCGTGAGGACGGTTCTGCGGAGTATATGGAGTGGAGCGAGGGCAGAAAGCTCTCCAACGCGCTCAATACGGTTCGCAGCGCAAAGGAATTTTTCTTTCCGCAGACCGAGAGCCTTGTTGATTTCAAGCTCTCAGGCAAGAATATTGAGGTAATAGATATTCGTAAGGAGACTGAGGATTTCGTAGTATTCGGAGTCAGGGCATGTGACGCAAGAAGCTTCGGAATACTTGATAAGGTGTTCCTCAGTGATCCTGTTGATTCATATTATCAGAATCGCCGAAATCACGGAACTATCGTAACAATGGCGTGCACAAGACCCTCAGAGACATGTTTCTGTACTGCCTTCGGAATTGATCCGACTGCTCCGGAGGGTGATGCAGCCTGCTTTACTGACGGCTCATTCCTCTATATAAAGGCAAATAATGATAGGGGAGAAGCTTTCGTCAGCTCTGTATCCTCGCTTTTCGAGGACGGCGATACGGCTGAGCTTGAAAAAGTACAGGCTAAAACTAAAGAGGTTCTTGGGATCCTTCCGCTTTCAGGACTTTCAACAGAGGCATTTGGCGGCGACAAGCTCAATAAGCTCTTTGGCAGCGAAAAGTGGGCTGAGCTTTCCGAGAGCTGCATAGGCTGCGGAACATGTACATTTGTCTGCCCGACATGTCAGTGCTACGATATAAAGGATTTCAATACGGGACATGAGATCAAGCGTTTCCGCTGCTGGGATTCGTGCATGTATTCAGACTTCACGAAAATGGCTCACGGAAATCCCCGTCTCACACAACTTGAGCGTTTCAGACAGAGATTCATGCATAAGCTTGTATATTTCCCTGCAAACAACAACGGAGAATTGGGTTGCGTTGGCTGCGGACGCTGCCTGACGAAGTGCCCGATCTCGATGAATATAGTAAAAGTAATGAAAGCATTGGAGGCTGAATGATGAATAACGATACTTTGATACCGCATATCGGAGTAGTAACCGATATTCGTATAGATACGCCCGATGTTAAGACGTTCAGAGTGATCTCTCCCGAGGGCGGAAAGGTCTTTGAGCATATGCCCGGTCAGTGCGCGATGCTTTCTATCCCGGGAGTAGGCGAGGCAATGTTCTCGATAACATCCTCTCCCACGAATAAGGATTTCATGGAATTCAGCATCAAGAAATGCGGTTGTCTGACGAATTGGCTTCATCTTATGGAAACAGGTCAGCAGATCACTATCCGCGGACCTTACGGAAACGCTTTCCCCGTTGAAACAGAGCTAAAGGGAAAGGATCTCCTGTTCATCGCAGGAGGTATCGGACTTGCACCGCTTCGTTCCGTAATCAACTATGTCCGTGACAACAGAGAGAATTACGGAGATGTGCAGATCATCTATGGCTCGCGATCCAAACAGGATCTCGTTGATTACGATGAGATCCTTAACGAGTGGATGAACGATCCGAACATCAGCGTAAATCTCACGATTGACAACGCTCAGGATGATTGGGACGGTCATGTCGGCTTCGTACCGAATTTCGTTACAGAGCTGAATCCGTCAACGAGCAGGACAGTCCTTGTCTGCGGACCTCCGATAATGATAAAATTCACATTGAACGCGCTCAAAGCGCTCGGATTTGAGGAGACACAGGTCTACACCACAATGGAGCTTCGCATGAAGTGCGGAGTGGGCAAGTGCGGACGCTGCAACATCGGAAACAAGTACGTCTGCAAGGATGGACCTGTATTCCGCTACGATCAGCTCGGCGAGCTGCCTGACGAATATTAAGGAGGAGCAAACAGCATGGAAAATATGGTAAACGTTTACCTGTTCGGCAAGAAATATCAGGTACCTGCCGGACTTACGATAATGACAGCAATGGAATATGCAGGCTATGATCTTGTAAGAGGCTGCGGTTGCCGAAACGGTTTCTGCGGAGCATGCGCAACGATCTATCGTATCAAGGATAAGCAGGAGCTCCACGCATGTCTCGCATGTCAGACAGAGGTGCAGGAGGGGATGTATATTGCAACACTTCCGTTTTTTCCGCTCGTAAAGCAGGTATACAATATCGAGAAGATCAAGCCTACAGAGCAGATCATGATGCAGCTTTACCCCGAGATCTACTGCTGTATCGGCTGCAATGCATGTACAAAGGCATGTACTCAGGAGCTTAACGTGATGCAGTACATTGCTTATGCCCAGAGAGGCGAGTATGAGAAGTGCGCAGAGGAGTCATTTGACTGTGTAATGTGCGGAGTCTGTTCATCGCGCTGTCCGGCAGGAATTTCTCATCCGCAGGTAGCAATGCTTGCAAGACGACTCAACGGAAAGTATATAGCTCCCGAGTGCGGTCATCTTGCAGACCGTGTAAATGAGGTCAACGAGGGCAAGTTTACATCGCTCATCGAAGATCTCATGCAGAAGCCGATCGAAGAGCTTAAGGAGCTCTACAACAACCGAGAGATCGAGAAGTAAGGAGGAGTCGAAATGTACAAAGTAGAAAAGCTCAATGAGCTTGCAAAGGCAGTTGCAGAAAAGAGAGCCGAAAATGCAGGTCTCGAGCCGCGAAGAATGACAGCCGATGAAAAGGAAAACCTTCTTGCGACATTTCATCCCGATTATAAGCAGGGCGAATTCACTGTCCTTACAGCAGGCGTGAATAAAGGAGATAAGGTACCCTCACAGCTTGCAGAGCTTCTACAGGGAAAGAGCCGTATCTCACCTGAGAATGTCGATCTCTCTGCACCCGATTATGACACAGATGTGCTCATCATCGGCGGAGGCNNTAAGCTATCGAGGCTGACGATGCCGGCGTAAAGACCATGATCGTGACTAAGCTTCGTATCGGCGACGCCAATACAATGATGGCTGAGGGCGGTATTCAGGCTGCCGACAAGCCCAACGATTCACCGGCTATCCACTATCTCGATGCGTTCGGCGGCGGTCATTTTGCCGCAAAGCCCGAGCTTCTCAGAAAGCTCGTAACAAATGCTCCCGAGGCTATCCAGTGGCTTAATAAGCTCGGTGTAGAGTTTGACAAAGAGCCTGACGGTACAATGATTACAACTCACGGCGGAGGAACCTCGCGCAAGAGAATGCACGCTGCAAAGGACTATTCAGGTGCAGAGATCATGAGAACTCTTCGTGACGAAGTGCTCAACAGAGGCATCCCCGTTATCGACTTTACAGCCGCTGTAGAAATAATCCTCGATGAAAACGGCAGGGCTTCCGGCGCAGTTCTCATGAACATGGAGACAAAGGAGCTTCTCGTTGCAAGAGCCAAGACTGTAGTTATCGCAACAGGCGGTGCAGGCAGACTTCATTATCAGGGCTTCCCGACATCGAATCACTACGGCGCGACCGCTGACGGACTTGTTCTCGGATACAGAGTCGGAGCAAAGCTTCTCTACGCAGATACGCTCCAGTATCATCCGACCGGTGCAGCTTACCCTGAGCAGATCTTCGGCGCTCTCGTAACAGAGAAAGTGCGTTCACTCGGTGCAAAGCTTGTAAATATTGACGGCGATGTATTTATGCATCCGCTTGAGACCCGTGACGTAACGGCAGCTTCAATCATCCGTGAGTGCTCCGAGAGAGGAAAGGGGATCGAGACGGATCAGGGTACGGCAGTATGGCTCGATACACCTATGATCGAGTATAAGAACGGTGAAGGAACTATCGAGAAGAGAATCCCTGCAATGATGAGAATGTTCGGAAAGTACGGTATTGACATTCGCAAGGAACCGATCCTCGTTTATCCGACCCTCCACTATCAGAACGGCGGACTTGACATTACAGATGACGGAATGACAGGTGTCGAGAACCTCTATGCAGCAGGCGAGGTAGTCGGAGGAATTCACGGCAGAAACCGTCTAATGGGAAATTCACTGCTTGACGTCATAGTATTCGGAAGAAATGCAGGAATCAATGCAGCAGCTAAGGCAAAGGAAACAGCGATCCCGACCTCGCTGACATTGAAGCACATTGACACTTTTAATGAGGAGCTTGAGACAACTGATTCGGCTTCAGGCAAAGCATCGCCAATGCTTCTTCCGTCATACGCAAGAAGAAAGTAAGAAATTTTACGGNNCGCGCTCGTGTGCGTCCCGAAATAATGTAAGATAGATTAGAGGTATATTAACGTGGTTTTATTTAATGGTGTACTTTCAATTGAAAAGATAGTATTTCTGATGCTCTCGCTTTTCGGTATTGCAGCAGTTGGATACCTTCTTGGACGAATAACGATCAAGGGAGTATCCCTCGGTACGGCAGGAGTATTCATCGTAGCGCTTCTTTACGGCTGTTATTTCTACAAACCACTCACTGAACAGCTTATGGCAGGCGATACGACATATGTCGCAAGTGCCCTCAAGATCGTAGATAATCTCGGACTAATATTTTTCGTAACTTCTGTAGGATTTATTGCAGGACCTAACTTCTTCGGTAATTTCAAGAAAAATTTCAAGTCATATGTAATACTTGCAGTTGTTATAATACTGAGCGGCGGACTTGCATGTGCAGGATGCATTGCAGTCGGCAGGAACTTTACCAATCTGAATTCCGATGAATTTACCGCAATGCTTGTCGGAATACTCTCGGGCGCGCTCACGAGCACTCCCGGCTTCTCAGCAACAAAGGATGCAGTAGTATCCTCGACACAGGAGCTTACCGATAAGCTTCAAAGCATTGTATCGGTCGGTTACGGAATCGCCTATATCTTCGGAGTTATCGGCGTAGTGCTCTTCGTGCAGCTTATCCCGAAAATCGTCAAGGCAGATATGAGGAAGGAACGTGAGAGTCTCATTGGAGCTGATACAAGCGCAAAGAACTCAAAGACCGAAAAGCTCATTGAAATGGACAGCTTCGGAATAATGCCTTTCTCACTTGCTGCGATGATCGGTATTGTGGTTGGCTCGTTTAAGTTCGGAAACTTCTCACTTTCAACGACAGGCGGATGTCTGCTCACATCGCTGATTTTCGGTCACTTCTCTAAAATCGGAAAAATCTCGATCATGCCAAAGGAGAGTACCCTCAAGGTGTTACGTGAGCTTGGACTTATGCTTTTCCTTATCGGTGCAGGCGTTTCAGGCGGAGCAAACTTCGTAAAGTATTATGAACATATGTACTTTGTTTACGGCATTATTATGACAACAGTTCCGATGGTACTCGGATTCCTCTTTGCAAAGTACGTCCTCAAGCTCAGCCTGCTGAACAATCTTGGGTCGATCACAGGAGGAATGACTTCAACACCTGCTCTCGGCACGCTGATAACAACATCCGGAACAGAGAATGTAGCATCAGCATATGCAGCAACCTATCCTGTAGCGCTCATCTCTGTAGTGCTCGTATCTCAGTTTCTTATAATGCTGTTCTGAACCGATCCATATAAATTTTTAGTCTATAAGAAGTACAATGGTCAGTATGATAAAGAACCCCCGAACGGAAGCAATATCGTTCCGTTCGGGGGTTCTTATGTTTATATTGATCGTGTGCAAAGCCGTCAGTCGGGCTTTGGTGGGGTCTATCTTTATTCAAGCTCAAATGCGCCTGTGTAGAGCTGATAGTAAGTTCCCTTTTGAGCGATAAGCTTTTCGTGATTACCGCGTTCGATGATGTGACCGTGATCGAGAACCATGATAACATCGGAATTTTTTACGGTAGAGAGACGGTGAGCGATAACAAATACCGTTCTGCCCTCCATGAGCTTATCCATACCGCGCTGAACGATAGCTTCAGTACGAGTGTCGATGGACGATGTTGCTTCATCAAGTATCATTACAGGCGGATCGGCAACTGCGGCACGGGCGATAGCGATGAGCTGACGCTGACCCTGCGAAAGGTTAGCGCCGTTATTTGTCAGCTCCGTGTCATAGCCCTTAGGGAGACGGCTGATAAAGTCGTCGGCGCCTGCGAGCTGGGCAGCCTTGTGGCACTCCTCGTCTGTAGCATCGAGCTTGCCGTAACGGATATTATCCATTACCGTTCCCGTGAAGAGATTCGTCTCTTGAAGAACGATACCGAGCGATCGGCGAAGATCAGCCTTTTTGATCTTATTGATATTGATACCGTCATAGCGTATTTTACCGTCAGCGATGTCATAGAAGCGGTTGATAAGATTTGTTATCGTAGTTTTTCCTGCGCCTGTAGCACCTACAAAAGCGACCTTCTGACCCGGCTCAGCATAGACGGAAACATCATGGAGAACGGGTTTGTTTTTTTCGTACTCGAAGTCTACCTCATTCATTACTACATCTCCGCGAAGTGCAGTATAGGTGAGAGTACCGTCATTGTGAGGATGCTTCCAAGCCCATTTACCGGTGTGCTTGTCTGTCTCGGTGATAGAGCCGTCCTCGTCAATGACTGCATTGACAAGCGTAACATAGCCCTCATCGTCCTCGGGAGTTTCGTCCATGAGTGAGAAAATTCTGTCTGCACCTGCGAGACCCATTACAATAGCGTTGATCTGTTGAGAAGCTTGGTTAACGTTGCCGGTGAACTGCTTAGTCATATTGAGGAAAGGAACAACAATGCTGATATTGAAAGCCATACCCGAAATGCTGATATTCCGAGCATCCGTAAGCAGGAAAAGTCCTCCTGCAACGGCAACTATAACATAGAGGATATTACCGATGTTCATAATGATCGGAGCAAGGATATTGGCATAAGAGTTAGCCTTACGGCTGTCGTCATAGAGCTGATCGTTGATTTTTTCAAAGTCCTCGATGCATTCTGATTCGTGGCTGAACACCTTGATGATCTTTTGTCCGTTCATCATTTCCTGAATAAATCCCTCAGTCTTACCAAGCGACTGCTGCTGACGAATAAAGAATTTCGCCGAACCGCCTCCGACCTTTTTGGATACCCACATCATGGTAAGAGCGCCTGCAACCGTGATGAGAGTCATCCACAGACTGTAGTATATCATGATACAAAGAACTGCGATTATTATCGTACCTGCTCTGATGAGTGACGGAATTGCCTGTGAAACGAGCTGTCTTAGCGTATCTACATCGTTGGTGTAGTAGCTCATGATGTCGCCGTGCTTGTGAGTGTCGAAGAACCTTATAGGGAGATCCTGCATCTTACGGAACATAGCGTTTCGCGTCTTATTGAGGAAGCCCTGTGTAATAAAAGCCATAAGCTGAGAGTAAAGTGTAATAGCTGCGATAGAAAGTACATAGAGCACGATAAGGAAAGCTATCAGCGGAGCGATCTTTTTCTTAGCGGAGTTCCAGTCGCCCGTATCCTGCCATTCGGTGATAACAGCTATGACTTTTTGTATATACATGTCCGGTATAGCCGAAGCTACCGATGAGAACAGGATGCAGAAAACCGTAACCGGAACGAGTATCGGGTAGAATTTAAACAGTGTTTTCACAATACGTCCAAATGTGCCTTTTTTGGGCTGATTCTTGGGAATCTTCATTCTTTATCGCCTCCGTTCGTCTGCTGATCGTAGACCTCTCGGTAGATTCCGCATCGAGCGAGAAGCTCGTCATGCGAACCGAAATCTGCAATGTGACCGTTTTCCATAACAATTATCATGTCAGCCTCCTGAACAGAAGATATACGCTGAGCGATGATTATCTTGGTCGTTTCGGGGATATATTCCTTGAAGCCTGCTCTGATGAGCGCATCGGTCTTTGTATCGACAGCGCTCGTTGAGTCATCGAGGATAAGTATTTTAGGCTTTTTGAGCAGAGCTCTTGCGATACAAAGTCTCTGCTTCTGACCGCCTGAAACGTTAGTACCGCCCTGTTCGATATGGCTGTCGTATCCATCAGGGAAGCTCATGACGAAATCGTGAGCCTGAGCGAGCTTGCAAGCGTGGATGATCTCTTCATCGGAAGCCTCTGCATTTCCCCAGCGAAGGTTTTCCTTTATAGTGCCTGCGAAGAGAAGATTTTTCTGGAGCACCATCGCTACAGAGCCGCGCAGGGTATCGAGGTCGTAATCGCGTACATCAACACCGCCGACAGTAACCGTACCCTCTGTTGCATCATAGAGTCTTGGTATGAGCTGAACGAGCGAGGATTTACTCGAACCTGTACCGCCGATTATTCCTACAGTCATTCCCGATTCTATACGAATGTCAATATCGGAAAGAGAAAAGCGTTCTGCGTTCTCGGAATATTTGAAATTAACATTACTGAATACAACAGAGCCGTCTTTGACTTCATATACGAGCTCATCAGCGAGTTTCATGACGGATTCTTCTTTTAGAACCTCGCATATACGCTTAGCCGATTCAGCCGACATTGTGATCATAACGTAGATCATCGAGATCATCATGAGCGACATGAGGATCTGAACGCCGTAGGAGAGCATAGCAGAGATCTGACCCACGTCGATCGAATCGCCTGTGATAGCGAGCTTAGCGCCGATATAGAGAATGAAAGCCATATTGAAGTACATGCATATCTGCATGAGCGGAGTATTAAGAGCGACAATTCGTTCGGCAGTTGTAAAATCCTTGCAGATACTTTCGGAAGCCGCAGCAAATTTATTCTTTTCGTGTTCCTCACGGGAGAATCCTTTGACAACTCTCATTCCGCGGACATTTTCTTCGACCGATTCATTCAGCTTGTCATATTTTTTGAAAACGCGTTTGAAAGCAGGCATTGCAAACTTTCCGATAAGAGCTAATCCGACAATGAGGAAAGGGATCACAATTACGAAAGCGGCAGCAAGCGCACCACCCATTATATAAGCCATAACAGCGGCAAAAATGAGCATCAGAGGGCTTCTGACCGCGATACGGATTATCATCATAAACGACATCTGTACGTTGGTGATATCTGTAGTAAGACGTGTCACGAGCGACGCGGAAGAGAATTTGTCGATATTTTGGAATGAAAATCCTTGTATCTTACGGAAAATATCGCTTCTGAGGTTTCGTGCGAAGCCTGTGGATGCCTTTGCGCTCGTGAATCCTGCAACAGCGCCGAACAGAAGCGATAGAACTGCGAGCAGAGCGAGTACCACGCCGATTTTCATTACCTCACCGATCGCGGCATTAGCCTTTATCTTATTGACGAGATTGGCAGTGATGAATGGGATAAGAGTTTCTATTACAGCCTCGCCTATGATAAAGATGAGCGTCAGTATGACGGGTTTTTTAAATTCTCTGACGGATGAAATGAGTCTTTTCAGCATACTATCCTACCTTTCATGTATCGTTATCGCTTTTGTCGCATCGGCAGTTTACGGGGAGTGTACCGAGGATGCGGTTTATTGAAGTTAGTGCGGAGAACAGCTCATCTCTGTCATCGGCATCAACGTTATCGAGCAGCTCTTTGAAGAACACTGCCTCTTCATCGAGAAAGCGGTCGATGTATTTGAGCGCTTTATCAGTGACATGCAGTCGGATAATACGTCTGTCGTCTTTGTCATTGATACGTTCAACGAAATCGTGTTCAATAAGCTTGCTGACAATTTTTGTCATCTGCTGTTTCGGCATTTTAGTACGTGAAGCGAGCTCTGACATTGTAAGCATATCTCCGCACCCGTGCAAGAGCTGTATTGAGTAATACATCTCGAGACTAATGCCGCGATCGAAAAGCTGTTTGAACGGCTTAGCGATGTGGTAGTGCCACTGCGGCATGATCGAGAGCAGCAAACGTTGGAATTCCTTTGTATCCAATTGCAAACCTCCAATCATAAACAAAAGCATACAGTAAATATAAGTTTACCATTTTTTTATAAAAAAGTCAAGTAATAGCATTAATGAGTTTATGAACTGCCAACAGCTATATTTGTACAAAATAGATAAAAAGACGACTGCGAGGTCGTCTTTAAAAACTATGAATAATTCTGTAGTCGTTGGGTTCAATATATTCAATGCTGTCTTGCAGGGGAGCAGCTCGATGTCATTATCAGTCTCCTTTTAAGACGATGTTTAGCCCTTGTGAGCTGCGTACGGAAAACATCTTGTCCGTACCGTTGACTGTGACGATAAGGTCATCGCCATTTCGCGAGGCAGAGATGACAGCAGCGCTTTTTCCTTTTATGTCGAAGAGCTCGGTCTCAGCGGTGCATCCGTCATCCATTCCGTAAACGGCGATCTCCATGTTTTCGGCGTAATCGTACTCAAAGGATTTTTTGAAGTCTCCGAAAACAATTATGGAATTAGGTCTCGCATAAAGCGGCATACCAAAGTAGTCGTATTTTCTTGTGAACCAACTTCCTCCGGGAAGCTCATCGCCTGTAAGGATGTCAGTCCAAGTACCGCCGACAGGCAGGTAGAACGAGCAGACACCGTCCTCGCTGAACACGGGAGCAACGAGAAGCGATTCACCGAGCATGTACTGAGTGTCAACGGTGAGAGCGCTTCGATCAAAGCCGAAATCAATGAGCATAGCGCGCATCATAGGTATACCTGTTTGATGAGTCCTGACTGCATTCGAGTAAAGGTAGGGCATGAGTCTGCCCTTGAGACGGGTAAAATGACGAGTAACATCACAGCTCTCCTCATCGAAGCTCCACGGAACACGGTAAGACGAGCTTCCGTGATAGCGCGAGTGAGTTGAGAGAAGTCCGAATGCGGTCCAGCGTTTGTAAAGATCAGGAGTACCCTTGGATTCAAAGCCTGAAATATCGTGCGAGAAGAATCCGAATCCCGAAAGACAGAGAGAAAGACCGCCGCGGAGAGTTTCGTACATGGACTCGTAATTTGAAAAGCAGTCGCCACCCCAATGTACGGGGAATTTCTGACAGCCTGCTGTTGCCGACCTTGCGAAAAGGCATACAGGATCGGTTTCATTTGCCTCACACAGGGCGTCCCAGACCGTTTTATTATAAAGATAGGAATAGTAATTGTGCATCGCGAAAGGATCCGAACCGTCATGATAGATAACATCGGTCGGGATGCGCTCGCCAAAATCGGTTTTTACGGCATCAATTCCAAGCTCGGCAAGACCGCGTATCTTCGATGCAAACCACTCTTTAGCTTCGGGGTTGGTGAAATCTACGATCGCCAGACCGGGCTGCCACATGTCTGTCTGAAAAACCGAGCCGTCCTTGTTTTTTATGAAGTAGTTATGTTTGCATCCGTAGTCAAAAATCGGTGTAAGCTGTGAAACGTAGGGGTTTATCCATACGCAGAGCTTAAGCCTGCGCTGTTTGAG
>DHYN01000110.1:29584-32641 GCA_002414125.1 Ruminococcus sp. UBA5129
CCATTTCGTCGATAAAAGAAGTGACAGTCGATTCATCGTAATTTGTTGTGAAAGAGGTCGAGAGCCATAGTCCGAAAGAGTAAGCAGGAGGCAGAGCAGGTCTGCCTGTGAGAGCAGTGTATCGGCTGATTATCTCGCCGACGTTTGCTCCTCCGAAGATGAAGTAGTCGAGATGCTCACCCTCAACAGCGAAAGAGACCTTTGAAACAGTATCGCTTGCAACTTCAAATGAGATCTTTTCCGGATGGTTTACAAAAACACCGTAGTTGTTTGACGATACGAAAAAGGGAACGGATTTATATGTCTGTTCGGAGCAAGTACCGCCATCGTTATTCCAGACATCGACAGTCTGACCGTTTTTAACAAAGCTTGTGAATTTCTCTCCGAAGCCGTAGATGTATTCACCAACGGAAAGTCCGAGTCTGTCGCATATCCAAGTACCGCAGCACTTTTCTGACTTAGCGTAAAAGCGCTCATTAGTCATGGAATCGACGCGCTGACGTGTGAGCCAATCCTCCTCCTCGATGTATGAGCACGAGCGCCATCCCTGCTTGGTGAGAAGTTTGCCGTCATAGTAGTAAGCGAGAGACCATTCCGAGCCTTCCTCACCGATTTTAAGGGTAGTCCTTCCCGAAATAAGCTCATAACCGTTGGAATTCTTTTTAACAGTAGGGGAGAAGGAGTCATCGAAAGTCAGCTCAAAGGAAGGTGCAGGAATTTTTTTTCCGGTGAAATGGTCGATAGTGACTCTGATGCAGTTTTCGATCGGTGATGAAAATCTTATAGTGAAAACGACTCCGCCGAGTGTCATAGCGCGGTGTGAGATCATCCTGTCGCAAGCATGCACGATGATCGAAGAGCCGTCAGTGGTAACTTTATATATTTGTTCTGCATAGTGGACATTGAAGCCTTTTTTATTTAGCCAAAAGCCATCGGAGAATTTCATAGCGTTGATTTCCTTTTACTGAATTTTATAGTATTATACCACTTTTTTTGTTCGTTGTCAACAATTGAACCAGATTGAAATTATATTTTCTGCAACAGGATTTACTATTATTTTGAAATGCGGTATTGCATAAATCATGTAAATGTTGTTGCAGTGGACGTGTTTGAAAATGAAATTGACTTTTTCTGTTTACTATGTTATAATGTTTATAACACTTAGGCGTGTAAACGAAATTTGGTGTGGTTATATGAATGAGAAACTTAATAAATATTTTGACGAACATAAAGTGTGCAACGCTTATATATTTCGTAACTGGGAAGAATTTTTGCAAATGCTCTTTGAAAACAATGGGCGTGTAAAAATGATTGTATGGTATGATTATTGTAAAATAGTCGAACAGCATAAGTCACTCGGAAGCGGTGGATATAGAGATTTACAAGATGCGGACTATATGTGGGCTGAAACACCACTTTACGAAACTGAATTAAACGAAAAGTCATTAGATGAAATATTGGATTATATATCAGCAATAAAAAAGCAATACTCTAAATACGATCTATATCCTGAATTTTATGTGCAGTAAATTCAGATTGTGTGCCCCTACAAATGGCGGATTTTCTCCCTGTTATCGGTAAATTTATTAAAATGAAAGCAGTGTCAGATATGTGTATTCAAAAGAACTATCCTATACATGAAATAGAAGGCTTCACCTGCACTTATGCACTGGGACTCGACAATCACCCTGATGTTCGCAAAATGCGCGAAGATATATTTGTTGTTGAGCAGGGGTTTTTGGAGGAGTTCGATGAAATAGATAAGCTCGCAGAGCATTTTGTGCTCTATGAAAGAAGAAATCCTGTTGCAACCGGACGTGTGTATGTTGAAAACGAAGAGCTCCATATCGGCAGGATAGCAGTCGCAAAGAAGTACCGAGGCAGGGGAATAGGTACTGTGATGATGAAAATACTCGAGAGATATGCCTCTGAAATGGGTTGGAGAACGTTTATACTTTCAGCACAGACAAGGGCAGTACATTTTTACCAAACACTCGGCTATGAAAAATGCGGAGGAGAGCATTATGAGGAGTTTTGTCCACATGTAATGATGAAGAAGAACATATAATGAGCGATCCAGGATTCTTTTCGCTCTTTTTCGTCACCGTTTGAGCTTGTTGTAATCATATTTTAATAATTATAATGTTGACATTTTAGAGAATTTATAGTATAATTCTATTTGGATAGGAGTTGATCTAAGATGCGTTCAAAGGGCATAAAGAATATTGCCGACAACAGAAAGGTTCGTCATGAATATTTTGTGCTTGAAACATATGAGGCAGGTATTGAACTTGTTGGAACGGAGGTCAAGTCTATCCGATGCGGAAATGTCAATCTCAAGGACTCATGGTGCTCAATTGATAACGGAGAGATCTTTGTAAAGGGGATGCATGTTTCACCGTATGAAAAAGGGAATATTTTTAATCGCGATCCGCTGAGACCGAGAAAGCTGTTGATGCATCGCAAAGAGATCAACAAGCTTTTCGGAACAATCAAGCAGGACGGACTTACGCTGATTCCTCTTAGTCTTTATTTCAAGGATTCGAGAGTTAAAGTGCAGCTTGGACTCTGCAAGGGTAAAAAGCTCTATGATAAACGTGCCGATGCTGCAAAACGCGATGCAAAGCGTGAGATAGACAGAAATATTAAGATACGCAATCAGTAATTCGGGGGCGTAAAGGTTTCGACGGGGATGCTGAAGCGTGATAAGCGAGCGGAGCATGACATAATCTCCTAAAACTGTGTCACGTTTAAATATAAACGCAAGAAATAACATTACTGTAAGCAGAAACAACTTACAGGTAGCAGCTTAAGTCTGCTTCCGTCCGCCGACAGAGTACCACGGCTGTCGCTCGGGCGTCGATCAGTGGTGAACGATCGTGAGGAGTGTCCGTGCCTTACGGTTGTATACGGACTACCTGCATCTGAAGCCCGTTTATCGGCGGTAGATACAGGGAATTTTAATAGGTAAAATACGCTCGTAGAAAGTTGCGTGAATGCGTTTTCGGACAGGGGTTCAATTCCCCTCGCCTCCACCATATTTGCACTCTAATTTTG
>DHYN01000020.1:0-299 GCA_002414125.1 Ruminococcus sp. UBA5129
AGAAAATAAGCCCGAGGAAAAGCCTGCGAAGAAGCGCGGCAGAAAGCCCGGCACTAAAAATGAATCCAAAGCCTCAAAGAAATCGGTCAAGAGTAATTCAAGGACTAAAGCTGCCGATAAAATGGCTGCTCCTACAATGAATATGAAGCTTCAGTTTGGTGAAAACGAATTTGATCTTGATGAGTTGAAGAACAGAATTGAATCCGCTTACAAAGAGAAATATACTAATAAGGTAGAGACTGTTGATGTATATATAAAGCCTGAGGAAGGTAAGGCTTATTTTGTAATAAACGGAATAG
>DHYN01000020.1:324-3252 GCA_002414125.1 Ruminococcus sp. UBA5129
GTGTATAATGGAAGATACACTGCTTTGGAGGTTTTTATTATGGGAAAAAGTTGAAGACGAGGAACAGAAGAACGACAGACAAGAAGAGAGCTCACATGCTAAAATGCAACAAAAGGCAGTTTGTGAGCTCGCGAGATCATTATCACGCCGAAAGCTTGAAAAACAGCGCACAGCGAACAAATTTTCCCGAAAACGCAGCACATCCGCGGCTGTCGAAAAGCATTCGGCAGATTCCCAAAACAGTGCTGTATTTTTTTGTGTTGCGTGTATTTATACATTTCGCAAACTCCTGTTCGAAATTGGTCGGGAGCTTCACTTCATCGAGAAATGATATGACTTGCTTGAGCTGCTGAGAGATTCTCGGGTCGCTCGTGAGCTTGATAAAACGCATCGCCGCTGCCTTCATAAGGCGATTTTCGGCTCTGTCCGGACTAAAGACATCATGCCGCACATACAGTCTTTCTCGATGAACGAGATTGCGGCGGATATTCTCGTGGAAGAGGATAGCTCCTTGAACGGATGTCATATTCTCCTCCTTGCTGACGTATGCAGATAGAAGTCCGCTCTTGATGATCTTCATGCTCTCTTTCGCGAAAACAGTGATGATATAATCCATGAAGCTCATATTTTCACTGAGCTCTTCCTCGATAAAATTGAATCCGCATCGTCTGCAAAGCTCCCTGCACAATACGATGCGCGCACTTTTCACCTTTCCGTCAGACGTTTTCGGGAGCACCTCAACGAGCGTCCCATCGCTCAGACACACAAATCCCGCATGATCGCCTGCCTTGATATATTTCCTGTTTTTTTTGCGGCGGACGTTCATGGCAGGTTTGCCCTCGTCACCGCAGTGTTCCGCGAAATCCTCAAGCATCTCAAACTGTATCCTGTTATCGTGATCGAGTTCCATTACCGTTTCGCGAACGAATTTTGTAATTTGTCTGCCGTCCATTTCAATCTCCGATCATAATCAGTTTTCCTTATAAATTGCGATGAAATGCTCCTTGTTCCATTTGGACGGCTCTCCGATGCGATAGAGCTTTTGTCCCGAATCATAGCGCCTTATGTACTTAGGAGTGATACACTCGATAAATGTATTCTTGTCGTTGAGGACGAGCTTGATTTTCTCATAATCATCGAAAAAGTACTCCTGAAGAAGCGGGATTATTTTCGTGTTGAATATGCTCCTAAGCTCGTTGACCGACTTTACCGAAGCGCCGTTTTTCATGAAATATGCATGACCAATAGCGTGCTCACGGTCGTAGTAGTACTCTATTCTCTCGTTGATCGCAGAGAGCATTTCACACAGATCAATGCCGTCACATTTGCCGAGAAGTTCGGGATCAGGCATCATTTCGATAAAGTCAAAACGTCTCCTGAGCGCCGTATCGAGCATCGCGATCGAACGGTCTGCGGTATTCATAGTGCCGAGGATATAAAGGTTTTCGGGAACAGAAAACTCGGTCTGGGAATAGGGGAGAACAGCTGTAGTACCGCGCTTTGACTCCTCGATAAGAGTGATGAGCTCACCGAATATTCTCGAGATATTTCCTCGGTTGATCTCATCTATGATAGCCACGAAATTGAGGTGCGGACTCTTTGCAGCTTTCTCGCACAGCGACTTGAAAACGCCGTTGAAAGCACGGTAAATGATTGTAGTATCCGAATGTGCTACACTCGTCTCGTTTCCGTATCTGTCCACAACGATCGGACGAATGCCCTCAACGAATTCCTCATAGCTGAATGATTGGTGGAACGTGGTGAACTTGATTTGACCTGTTCCGATATACTTTTCATATCTTGCCTTAATATCGTTGTAATCCTCGTTGGCAGCGAGCTTCTTACCCTCAACAAGCTCGACCGCATACTTGACTACATTATACGTCTTACCTGTACCGGGAGGACCATAAAGTATCTGATTGAGTGAAGCGGAGGGATTAGTCGGTCTGCGCTGAGCACGAGGATCTGACTGCTCCTCAACAGACTCGGAACGCTGTTCGTCATGGAGCATATGCCATGACATCACATCGAAAACACGCATATTCTTGAACTTGAAATTAGCATCGCGGACACTCTTTATCCTGCGGCTGTTTAAAACATATTTTGTAATATCATCCACATCAGGCAGCTCGATGCCGAGAACCTTGTATACACGGCAATCGGCTTCGGTGTCGTCAAGTATTGGGAAAGTGAACGGCTTTAAGCAGTGGAGAATTCGCGAGACCGCAAAAACCGGGATACCTGCGTTCTTGATCTTGTCGTTCAGCATCTTTTGTACTGTATCGTAAAGCTCTTCATCCTTTTCAAGCTCCATGATATTGATGCACATTTTTATAAAAAACTGTATAGCATCGGGGTCTTTAGCAGCGGAAGTTTCCTTGAACGAAGAAAATGAAGTAAGAAATTCGATCTCGTCGTTTCTGACCTTTCGCGTAAAAAGCTTCCTTGAATTGACGCTCCATATCCTGTCAAGAGTCCTGTTGAGTATGATCTTGTCATTGTGGAGAAGGTGGCTCTTCTGGATACGATCTTTTTTCTCGTTGCTGTTTGGTTTCCAGATTCCGAGCGAGAGCAGATACAGCAGATCAAGGTCATTATAGTCTATCAACGTGACCTTTCTGAGCTTTGAATAGCACTCTATCGCTTCCCTAACTGACTTGTATGTTCCGTCATATTCATCGGGAAGTATTTCGTTTTTATGTTTAAGTTCTTCGATAAGTTGTTTTTTATCCATGGTGGTAGACTGCCTTTCAAAAAATCTGTTGTCATTATTGTATCATATCTGCTAACAAAAGTCAATAGGATTTGTATCATTTCGCACAGCAGCATTTACTTTTATGATTTATTGAGACATTATCTGAGTCTTTGCTTCTGGTTTATTTGTCAAAAAGATAAGTGTCCTGCCATCTCTTCAAAATTGCCTGTACC
>DHYN01000020.1:3330-11743 GCA_002414125.1 Ruminococcus sp. UBA5129
CATACATAAAAGTAAATGCTGTCGCCTTTATTTCTCGGTAATGACACCGTAGCATTTTGGACGCCTGTCGCGGTAGAGACCCCATTCGAGACGCGCATCTGCGATCGAGCTTAGGTCAAATGTGTGGACGAGAACGTCATCGCCGCTTCTCGGGGATGAGCATACTATTGCACCTGTCTCATCGGTTATAAATGACGAGCCATAAAAAGTCAGTGCCGATTTTTGACCGCCGTTTTCAGCGGACGGCTCTACATTTTCCGTACCGTATCGGTTTGCGGCGATCACAGGAACAATATTTGAAGCCGCATGACCCTGCATACATCTTTGCCAGTGCTTCATGCTGTCGCAGCCGAGGATAGGCTCAGAGCCGATAGCCGTTGGGTAGAAGATGAGTTCCGCGCCGCCGAGTGCAAGGCAGTGAGCCGTTTCGGGAAACCACTGATCCCAGCAGATACCTACACCGATCTTAGCGAAAGCCGTGTCGAACACCTTAAAACCTGTGTCGCCGGGAATAAAGTAGAATTTTTCCTGATAGTAGTGGTCATCGGGAATGTGAGTTTTTCTGTAGACACCGAGCAGAGATCCGTTTGCATCAATGACAGCCTCGGAGTTAAAAAGTCTGTTCCCGTCTCGCTCATAGAAACTGATGAGAATGACGATACCAAGCTCAGCAGCGACCTCTTTGAAATGGCAAACGGCATTGTTTTCATCGGCAGGCTGAGCGAATTTGTAGTAGTCATAGCGTCTTTCCTGACAGAAATACTGTCTCTCAAAGAGCTCCGGGAGAAGTACTATCTGCGCTCCTTTTTTGGCAGCAATGCGGACAAGTGAGTCCGCGTGAGTGATATTTTCGGATGGAACGGTCGTGCAGCTCATCTGCACAGCCGCAGCAGTAACATTACGCATTGAATACTCCTTTCGGTATTTGCTGAGTGATACAGTGGATATTTCCGCCGCCAACGATGATGTCACGAGCCATTACGGGAACGATCCTTCGCTGCGGACAGAGCTTTTCCATTATTGAAACAGCTTCCGCATCCGATTCGGCGTTTGCGCCGCCGAATTGCGGAAGTATAACTGAATTATTTGAAAAATAGAAGTTGACATATGAAGCCGCAAGTCGTTCGCCGATCTCACGGACATCCTCGCCTTCCTCAAAAACATACCCTTTCATGTCGTTTTCGGTAACGCATACGGGAATCTTCGGTATAGGGAGCTTGTGTACGGTGAAGCGTCTTCCTTTGGCATCGACAGAGTTTTCGAGCATGGCAAGACAAGCCGCGGAGAGCTCATACTGCGGATCGGACTCGTTATCCGTCCATGCGAGCACGACCTCGGCAGGTGCGATAAATGCGCATACGTTATCGACATGCTCGTTTGTCTCATCGTTGTATATTCCTCTTGGGAGCCAAATGACCTTTTTTGCGCCAAGATATGCGCACAGAGTGTCTGTGATCTCATCGCGTGTCATATGTGGATTTCTCCCTTTGCTGAGCAGGCAGATTTCCGTGACAATGATAGTTCCCTCGCCGTCTGAGTGGATAGAGCCTCCCTCGAGGACGAAATGGTGAGCATCATATGTGTCGCAGCCGACTGTCTCACAGAATCTTTCCGCAAGCTTGTCATCGAACGACCAGTCGGCGTAAAGTCCGTCAAATTCGCCTCCCCACGCGTTGAATTGCCAGTTTATGCCACGGATATTACCGTTTGGATTGGACACAAATGTGGGAGCTGTATCTCTTGCCCATGAATCGTTCTGAGGTATCTTCACAAATCTGATGTTGTCAGTTCCGTCAAGCATGTTACGGGCACGCTTATCGGTTTTGTCACTGACGATCACAAATACCGTTTCATCACGCGCGATAAGCTTTATTATTTCGGTAAATTTCTCAGCCGCAGGAAGCGCATCATAAGGCCATGAACCTGGTCTCTCAGGAAAGATCATAATACAGCCGCTGTGAGGCTCAAATTCTGCCGGCATACGAAATCCGTCGTTTATCGGAAGTGTAGATAAGATCATGACAGACGCTCCTTAAAATCCCTGTAGCCGAAACGTTTTTNNGTAGCTGCCATCGGTTCGGAGGATGCCGATCTCGGGCAGAGGCATACCGTTGAACGTATTGTTCTTGACCATTGAGTATATAGCCATATCCTCGAAGCAAAGCCTGTCTCCTACATAAAGCTCCATGTCAAAGCTGTAATCTCCGATCACATCTCCTGCAAGGCAGGTGCACGAGGAAAGTCTGTAGGTATGCGGCTTTTCGTTAGCATGAGCGCTGTCAAAGAGCGGCGGACGATATGGCATTTCGAGCACATCAGGCATATGGCAGGCAGCAGATGCATCGAGTATCGCTATGTTCATACCGTTGCTGACGATGTCCACGACCTCTGTCACGAGATAGCCTGCATTGAGCGCGATAGCTTCACCCGGTTCAAGATACACCTGAACGCCGTATTTTTCTTGGATGCGTACGATGAGACGTTCAAGGCGCTCGATGTCGTAATCGGGGCGTGTGATGTGATGACCGCCTCCGAAATTGAGCCATTTGCAGTTATATAAGTATTTACCGAACTTTTGTTCAATAGCGTTAAGCGTTGTTTCAAGGTCATCGGAATTTTGTTCGCAAAGCGTGTGGAAGTGAAGCCCGTCAACATACTCGGGCAGCTTTTCCGGAAGCTTGCAGACAGTCATGCCGAGTCTCGAATAGGGCGCGCACGGGTCATATATCGCGTGATCTCCTTGAGTCGAGCATTCCGGATTGATGCGCAGACCGATGCTTTTTCCTGCTGCCGCAGCAATGTGACCGTAGCTTTCGAGCTGCCTTGGCGAGTTGAAAACGATGTGGTCGGCGTAATCGACTATTTCTACTATCTCTTCTGCTTTGTATGCAGGAGAGTACACATGGACTTCACCGTGAAACTCTTCTCTGCCGAGCTTTGCCTCATAGAGACCGCTTGCAGTTGTACCGTAGAGGTATTTCGATATGAGCGGATATACAGAAAACATCGAAAAAGCCTTTTGTGCAAGTAGGATCTTGCATCCCGTGCGCTCCTGTACATTCTTCAGTATCTCGAGGTTTTCGATGAGTGCTTTCTCGTCAAGCACATAAGCAGGAGTGTTCCGAACAGCCGACATGGCTTCAAGCTGACGATTTCCTGCCATATCAGTCCACCAGAACAGGATTTTCGTCAACTATCCACGGAAGACCGTACTCGTTGAGAGCATCCATATAGGGGTCGGGATCAAATTCCTCTACATTGAATACACCTGCGCCGCTCCAAGTTCCCGAAGCGACCATAGCCGTACCGATCATAGCGGGAACGCCTGTCGTGTATGACACAGCCTGAGCGCCTGTCTCTTTGAAGCACTCCTGGTGATCGCAGACGTTGTAAATATAGATACTGCGCTCCTTGCCGTCCTTGATACCTCTGAAAATGCATCCGATATTGGTCTTGCCAACAGTTCTCGGACCGAGCGAAGCAGGGTCGGGGAGGAGAGCCCTGAGAAACTTGATCGGAACAATCTGGTGTCCCTCGAATTCAACAGGAACAGTACCGAGCATACCCACGTTTTGCAGGCAGTTCATGTGCATAAGATAGCTCTGACCGAAAGTCATAAAGAAGCGTATACGCTTTACATCGGGAATATTTTTGGCAAGCGACTCGATTTCCTCATGATGCAGGAGATACATATCCTTCATTCCTACACCGGCAAAGTCGTATTCGCGTTTTATCTCCATTGGCTTAGTTTCCACCCAATGACCGTTCTCCCAGTATGATCCGTTTGCAGATACTTCACGGAGATTGATCTCGGGGTTGAAATTGGTTGCAAACGGGTAGCCGTGGTCGCCGCCGTTGCAGTCAAGAATGTCGATATAGTGTATCTCATCGAAGTAGTGTTTGAGGGCATAAGCGGTGAAAACGCTCGTAACACCGGGATCAAAGCCTGTGCCGAGCAGAGCCGTCAGACCTGCCTGGCGAAACTTTTCCTGATAAGCCCACTGCCATGAGTAATCAAAATAAGCGGTGAAGCCCTTTTCCTCGCATCGCTTTTCGTAGATAGCTCTCCACTCGGGATCATCGGTGTCCTCTGCTTCATAGTTAGCCGTGTCAACGTAATTTGCTCCGCACGCAAGGCAGGCATCCATGATTGTGAGATCCTGATACGGGAGCGCAACATTGAGTACGGTTTGAGGCTTGAAGGAGTTCATGAGTTCAACAAGCGAATCGAAGCTGTCGGCATCGACTTTAGCGGTTGTGAGGACAGCATTAGTTTTGGATGCAAGCTTTTCTGCAAGCTTATCACATTTGGATCTTGTGCGGCTTGCGATGCAGATCTCAGTAAAAACAGGATTTTCGCAGCACTTGTGAATTGCGACAGTTGCGACTCCGCCGCAGCCTATAACGAGTAATTTCATAAATATACCTCCGTGGATCAATTTATATATTTTCTTCTTCCTTTAGCAGATCTTCAACGTATTTCGGCAGCATGAAAGCGCCGCGGTGGAGATTTGCGGAGTAGTACCATGTCTTAAGACCGCGTGCGCGCCAGCGAACGGGATCGAAGTCACGGAGCGGATGATATTTCTTTGAAGCGAAGCCGAACAGCCAGTAGCCTGACGGACAGGTCGGGATGTGCGCCTGATATACTCGGCTTATAGGGAAGCTTCTGAAAGCTTTTTTGTGCATCGCACGGCAGCTTTCCTCATCCTCATCGAAGAAAGGGCTTCCGTGCTGATATACCATTATGCCGTCGTCCCTCAGAGCTCTGTAGCAGCTTCCGTAGAATTCCTTAGTAAAAAGACCTGCTGTATGACCGAGAGGATCGGTGCTGTCATTGATGATGAGATCGTATTCATCCTGTTTTCCTCTCAGAAAACGCAGACCGTCACGATTGAAGATAGTCACGCGTTCATCATCGAGACCGCGTGCATTGTCGGGAAAAAATTCGCGGCATACTTTCACAAAAAGCTCATCGGGTTCAACAACGTCTATTTCCTCGATCTCGCTGTAGTAAGAGAGCTCACGCGCAACACCGCCGTCTCCTCCGCCGATAACGAGTACCTTTTTCACACACGGATGAACAGCCATCGGTACATGTACTATCATTTCATCGTAGGTGAACTCATCTTTTTCGGAGAATATAACGCTTCCGTCAGATGTTAGGAAACGTCCGAACTCCTCGGATTCAAAAACGTCGATGCGCTGAAAATCACTTGTTCCGCTGAATAGCTGTTTTTCCACGCGTATGGACATTTTCACGTTATTAGTATGCATTTCGGAAAACCAGAAGTCCATGTCAATCCTCCTTCAGAACGTTAAGATAGTTTAGCTCGCAGTCCTCGGGACCTTGTATCGAGCATCCCTTTTCCTTGGCATAGAGCATGTAGTCAACGATCTCGGCGGTGACCATTTCGCCGGGTGCGAGTATCGGAATTCCCGGAGGATAGCACATTACGAATTCACCGCATATACGATTTGCTGTCTCACGGATAGGAAGGGATTCCTTTTCAGAATAGAACGCTTTTTGCGGAGTTGCCGCAACGATAGGAGCTATGTATTCTGCGTTGTGCAGATGAGAGACATTGCGTGAATAGAGTCTCTTGATATCCTCAAGAGCGCCCACAAGGCGTTCGATATGCTGGATACGGTCGCCGATCGAGATATATGCGAGTATATTTCCTATGTCGCCGAATTCTATCTGGATGTCGTATTCATCCCGCAGCAGATCGTAGACCTCAATGCCCGTCAGACCGATGTCTCTTGTGTATACAGAGAGCTTTGTCACATCGTAGTCGTAAATGCTGCTTCCGTTCACGAGATCCTTTCCGTAGGCGTAGAAGCCGCCGATAGAGTTGATCTCATCGCGTGCATATTCAGCCATTGAAACTACCTTTTCAAATGACTCCCTGCCGCGCAGAGCGAGGTTTCTTCGTGAGATATCGAGGCTCGAAAGGAGCAGATACGAAGCGCTTGTAGTCTGGGTGAGATTGATGATCTGCTCGCAATATCTGGGATTGATCGAGTTATTGATAAGGAGTATCGAGCTTTGAGTGAGGCTTCCTCCCGATTTATGCATTGAGACGGCAGCCATATCTGCGCCGGCATCCATTGCCGAAACCGGCAGATCCTCGTGGAAATACAGATGAGTGCCGTGAGCTTCATCCGCAAGTACAAGCATATTGTGCTCATGAGCGAGTCTGACGATCGAGCGCAGATCGGAGCAGATGCCGTAATAGGTCGGATTATTGACGAAAACAGCAGCCGCATCGGGATTTTCGAGTATAGCCTTTTCGACCTGGTCAAGCTTCATACCGAGCGCGATCCCTATATGCGAATCGACATCGGGATTGACGTAAACGGGCTCTGCGCCGCAGAGTACGAGTGCATTAATAACGCTCTTATGGACGTTTCTCGGGAGAATGATCTTGTCACCTGTCTTGCATGCGGTGAGTATCATGCTCTGTACCGATGAGGTCGTACCGCCGACCATGAAAAACGCATGAGCAGCTCCGAACGCATCAGCCGCAAGCTTTTCCGCCTGATATATGACCGATACAGGGTGGCAGAGGTTGTCGAGCGCCTTCATGGAATTTACGTCGATACCGACACACTGCTCGCCGAGCAGCTTCACAAGCTCGGGATTACCTCGTCCGCGTTTATGTCCAGGAACATCGAAGGGCACGATTCGCTGTCTGCGGACGCGTTCGAGCGCCTCATAAACGGGAGCTGATTTCTGATTATCAATATTCATGAGCATCAATCCAATCTTAAAGTACGCACAGCGTACGGGAATAAAAAAACAGGCGATACATCGTATCACCTGCGATTACACAAAAAAACGAATATGCGCCTGCATATCCTGCGGACTCAAACCGATTATTTATTGATCGTTTCACAAGTGATTTGATTATAAAGTTATCATCTTATAAAATTTGGGCTTTTAACCCAATCAATAACGCAGCCATAACTGCAATCGGCATTCGACCCGCCTGTCCGTATGGGCTTTCTCCCAAAAAGGGAGCGGTCTTTGCTGCATGTTTTCTACAGCATATATATAATACCACATTGTTCAAATTTTGTCAATACCTTTTTCAAAACGACACGCGGCAACAGCATTTAAGGGATCGGTATTATAAAGAATTTTAATCCTCGAAGCAATTATTGAACTGCTTCGGGGATTATTTTTGATATTCGATTTCTCGCATAAATCAGAATTTATCAAATCCACTCTACAGTATAATCAATGGGAATATAACCAACACCATACCGTCCGTTGAACACAGCTTTCTTCCTATAATGCCTTTTGAATTTGCTTTTTACAATTGCATTTTCTATAATTTTAGAATTAGAGTGAGAAGTATAATAATCATCTATAGTATCCGATGATACAGCTACACACCATTCGTGCCATTCATTCAATATTTTACTTTGCAAGTCAGAATTAATCGGAGTCAAATAGTATTCATTACTCCAATCGTCTTTTATTTCGTTAAAAATTCTTTCGTATATTCATACAACACCATTATAGTAAGCAAGTCCGACCAGCGGTCCGTCCCACCAGTTATTTATTGTTATAACTTTCTCCATAATGTTACCTCAGTTAAATTCCGATTTTTCTTTGTAATAATTATATATCAAAGCTTTTACATTGTCAATAGAAACGAGTATCAGTGCCACGGCAACTGTTTCCCTGGATTTTCCGATATTTTCACTTGACAAGATCGAGAAATTGTATTATAATAGAGATTGACTATTGAACAGACATGAGAGTGTGAATTATAGAAGGAGAGTGCCAATTCAAATGAATAAGATAAAGCAGTTCTTTTTTGGTCTTCAGAGGTCAACGAGAATAACAGTCATATCGTGCGGATGTTTTCTTGGGCTGACGATCGTATTGCTTTTCATTTTCGTACTGTGTCCCATAACACCGTCGGAAAAAGCGATAGCCAGCTTCGGACGAGAGGAGCTGGCGCAGCTTGAGAGCGATCCTGCTTCGACTACCATAGCCGAGCAGGGCGAAGATATCGAGACTCAGACAACTGTTGCCGCAATGGAGATAACTACCGAATATTCACAAAAGATTTTTACCGAGGACACTACCGGCTTTCTCACGGGCGGAAACATTATGACCGGTTCAGAGGGAAACGAGTATCCGGGTCAGACGAGTACACAGCCTGTTCAGACTCCCAATAACGCTCCGACTGAGTCTGTGCCGAACGGCGAGCCTTCGACTCAGCCTGCCACGGAAGCACATGAGCCGACCACACAGCCATCCNNAGGAGCCAACGGATGCTCCCGTAGTTAAGCCTACCGATCCGGTTCCGATCGAGCCTGTCCCTGATGATCCGCCTGCACCGCAAATTCCCGATGACAACGACACGCCATCTGAAGAGTAAGTTCGACCCAATGG
>DHYN01000020.1:11748-17334 GCA_002414125.1 Ruminococcus sp. UBA5129
CCTTTTTCATTTAGAGAAAGGAGTATTTATGAAGAATGTATTATCCGGTATAAAGCTAAAAAATATTATCATGCTAATGGTTGCAGGAATTATCAACGCATTCGGTGTGACGTTTTTCCTCTCGCCCGTGAAGCTTTATGACAGCGGTATTTCGGGAACGTCTATGCTTCTCGGACAGCTCACTCCGGACTGTCTGTCACTTTCGATTTTCTTGATAGCGCTGAATGTCCCTCTGTTCATATACGGACTGAAGCGTCAGGGGAGAGTTTTCACAATATACGCCATATATACCGTCATGATATATTCGCTGACAGCTTGGCTGATAACGGATGTGCTGCCGGTCGATGTGAGCTTTGCATCGCCGCTTGCCGGAAAGGATCTGCTGCTTTGCGCACTGTTCGGAGGACTCATATCCGGTGTGGGAAGCGGTCTCGCAATACGCTTCGGCGGAGCTATGGACGGTATTGAGGTAATGGCAGTTATCTTTGCACAGAGAATTGGAGTTACTGTCGGAACGTTTGTTATGGTGTATAACATAGTCCTTTACATAATCTGTGGTTTTTTTATCCACAGCTGGATACTTCCACTTTACTCGATAGTCACATACATGGCTGCGCTCAAGACGGTAGACTACATTATCGAGGGTATCGACCGTGCAAAGGCTGCGTACATTGTTACCGAGAAGCCTGATGAGGTATGTGCGGTTCTGTCGGAGCACTTCGGCACCGGAATGACGGTAATACCTGCAAAGGGCTACTACTCGAATACGGAGAGGTCGCTCGTATATTTCATTGTCAACCGCTTCCAGATATCTAAAATGCGAGAGCTTGTTCACAGCATCGACAAAAAGGCTTATATCTCCGTGACAGAGGTCGCTGACATTTATAAAAAGCGCTGAACTGACACCCCAAAATGAGAATTGGAGTTTTTTATTCATATGGTAAGAAAGATGCAGGAATGCTGGATAATAAAAGCAAGTTGGTCGTATGCCGATGATTCAAATTATTATATGATTTGGCTGCAAAATGATGACGGAAATGATTATATTTTTACTCAGAACAGGAAAATTATTAGATTTTATAACGAGAAAGATGCGCAGTTAAAGATCAATGAGCTCGGTTTTGTCTATATGGAAACGGTCGAGTATGATTTTGAGCGTCTTTGGTATTGGATAGAAACAGGCAGTAGCAGTCAAATTTATCTCCCGTTTTCTGAGCAGATCGATTGTGAATTTTTATTGAATTTTTGGAATATATTTTCAGATATTGCATTTTCCGTGGGTGACGATTTTGAAGTAAAATCAGATTTTTCTAATAAGATTTATAACAAGCTGTTTTATGGGCTTAATCTTCCTGCGATCACTCCCGAGGATTCGGAATATATACCAATATTTGATGAAAATGAAATCGAATATCTGCGTGAGCTGATGAAGTGTGGAATTAATTTGTTAGAGAAGAGTTTTTATGAAACATTTTGATGTTTTAAGACCCCAAAAATGCAAGAGGAATTCCTTCCCGAATATTTATCAAATCATGTACCGTAATTTATTGACAAAGTGTTAAGAGATGTGTATAATATAACTATAGGATGAACTTACAAAGCCTGTTTCGGCAGGAAGCTGAAAGCTCCTATAGAGATTTTAGACTGTCATTAAGGGCGGTCCGTAATTTGGGGGAATTATTATGATGTTCAAGCGACTATCCGCAATTGTCACGTCGTGCGCGTTGCTGGTTTCCGCAGTACATTTTACTGCACCGAAGGAAACTCACGCTGCCGACAATGTCGTGATCTCGCCGTATAACAAATACGCGATCAACGACGGTATCTTCGAGGGGTGGGGAACCTCCCTTTGCTGGTGGGCAAACAGAGTTGGCTATTCCGATTTGCTTGCCGAGCAGACTGCCGAGCTTTTTTACGGGGACAGCGGTCTGAGGATGAATATCGCACGCTTCAACATAGGCGGCGGCGATGACCCGTCCCATGACCATATCACTCGTACCGATTCAAATATGCCGGGTTACACGGTCTATAACAATGGAAATATCACATACAACTGGAATGCCGATGCAAATCAGAGAAACGTGCTCTTTAAGTCGATCGCTGCCTGCAAAGAGGATCTTATTGTTGAAATGTTTTCTAATTCGCCGCCGTATTATATGACAAACAGCGGATGTACAAGCGGAAACACCGATGCAAACAAGAACAACCTCAAGGACGATTGCTATGACGATTTTGCCGAATACCTTGCAACTGTCTGTGAGCATTACGAGAAAGAATGGGGTGTAAAGATACAGAGCGTTTCGCCTATAAATGAACCGTACACTAATTTCTGGTACGCAGGAAGTCCAAAGCAGGAGGGATGTCACTTTGACAGAGGCAATTCCGAATCGACGATCATGATAGAGCTGAGCAAGGCGCTTGGTCGTCACGGTCTCAGTGATTCTATCGTATGCGGAATGGACGAGACTTCTATTGACACAACCATCGACTCGTTCAACGCGCTTTCATCGGAGGCAAAGAACGTTCTCGGACGTATCGACACACATACATACAGCGGAAGTAAGCGCGGCGAGCTAAAGGATCTTGCAGTTAAGAATAACCGCAACCTTTGGATGAGCGAGGTGGACGGCGGTGCGACACTCGGCACTAATGCGGGTCAGATGGGAGCTGCTCTTTGGCTTGCAGAGAGAATGAGCGCTGATCTGAACGGAATGAACGCATCCGCATGGGTACTTTGGCAGGCTATCGACAAGCATATATGCGCTGCCGGCTATAACGGTAAAAAGGATTCGGGAATGCCTGATATAAACGGCGGTTTTTGGGGACTTGCAGTTGCCGATCACGATAATAACAATATCATCCTGACAAAGAAATACTATGCTTTCGGTCAGTATTCGCGTTACATCCGACCGGGATTCACGATGCTCAACTGTTCGGGAACTAACGTGGTCGGATATGATAAGGAAAACGAACAGCTTGTTATTGTTGCGACTAACGTTTCGGAGAGTTCCAAGGATGTTAATTACAATCTTTCACAGTTTGATTCATTCGGCACAAAGGTACAGGTCATCCGTACAAGCGGTGACGTTCAGAGCGGTGAGAACTGGAAAGAGCTCACACCCATCACCGCTTCAAACAGCGGTGTTTCGGCTACTCTTAAGGGACACTCGGTAACGACCTTTATCATTGATAACGTTAAATCAAGCGAGCTCGATCTTACAGAGATCCCTGTCAACGAGAGCATGGCTACAGGATCTGATTCTTGGAAAAACGATCCTGATACGAGCTGTAAAAAGGCTGTTGACGGTGACCTTACAACATATTTTGACGGTCTCGGAAACGGATATGTCCAGATCGACCTCGGCAGCGAGTACGACCTTTCCGCTATCGGCATCGCACCTCGTTCGGGCTATTCTTACAGGTGCATTGACTCATATGTTACAGTAAGCTCGGATGGAGTGGATTGGACTGAGGCATGCAGGATAAACAGCGAACCTTCAAATGGCATCAACTATTTCACACACCTCAGTGCGAGTGAAAACGTCCGTTACGTTCGCTATCAGGTACCCGATGGAGCTCCTCAGAATCCATACAACAAGGACAGCGTTTACTGCTGCAATGTGGGCGAGATCAAGCTTTACGGAAAGCCCTCCGGTATTGCTGATAAGATTGCCGTTACAAAAGATATGGTAAGCGGCTCGGCAGCTTGGCACGACAGTGAAAACGACTGCACTAAGGTTGTAGATGGTAATCTCAATACATACTTTGACGGTGTTGGTGACGGCTGGGTGCAGATCGACCTCGGTAAGCGCTATGACGTTTCTGCGGTAGGTTTCTGTCCGAGAGACGGATTTGAATTCCGTTCAGTCGATGCTATCATTTCGGTTTCAGAAAACGGCAAGGACTGGACTGTCGTTCACACTATCGACTCACTCCCTCCTTTCGGAATGAACACGTTAAAGCTCGATAAAACGATGAATGTGCGATATGTGAAATATGAAGTTCCGAAGGGAGCTCCTCAGAATCCATACAATAATGACAGCGTTTACTGCTGTAATCTTGCCGAGCTCGCCGTATACGGAACGGAATCTGCTGTTGTCATCGGCGATGTGAATGCCGACGGCAAATTCAATTCAGCCGATCTCGTTATGATGCACAAGTGGCTGCTTGGAGTTGGTGATCTCACCAATCCTAATGCTGCTGATCTCTGCAAGGACGGCGAGGTAAATGTTTTTGATGAATGCATAATGAGACAGCTTCTCGTTGGATGATACTGTGTCTATGTTATGCACAAATTGACCCGCTATGATTTGTATTAGTATACAAATTTTCTGAAAAGCACTTGACTTCGAGTGCACTCTAAGTTGTATAATAAAGGCAGTACCAAACTCTAAAGAGAGGTACTGCCTTTATTTTTGACAAAAAAGACTATTAAGGAGGTTAGATCATGATCTACAGAAAATTTCAGGACTTAGAACTCTCGGGACTCGGTCTCGGAATGATGAGACTGCCTACCGTTGACGGAAACGATGCGGTAGTTGATGAGGAAAAAGCCGCTGAAATGATCGACTATGCGATCAAAAACGGCATCAATTACTTTGACACTGCATGGGGTTACCACAGCGGAAACTCCGAGCTCACAGTAGGAAAGATTCTCTCGAAATACCCGAGGGAAAGCTACTGTCTGGCATCGAAGTTCCCCGGCTATGATAACTCAAATATGCCAAAGGTGAAGGAGATATTCGAGAAGCAGCTTGAAAAGTGCTGCACGCCTTATTTCGATTTCTATCTTATCCATAATGTTTACGAGGGAAATGTGGATGACTACATCGACCCGAAATTCGGCATACTCGATTATCTGCTTGAGCAGAAAAAGCAGGGCAGAATACGCCATTTCGGCTTCTCGGCACACGGCAGTATTGAGGTCATAAAGAAATTCCTTGGAGTCTACGGTGAACATATGGAGTTCTGTCAGCTCCAGCTCAACTATATGGACTGGCACTTCCAGAACGCCGAGGGCAAGCTTCAGCTCTGCCGTGAGCGCGGTATCCCTGTCTGGGTCATGGAGCCTGTACGCGGCGGAAAGCTCGCCTACGCATCCGAGGAAATGGAGCGCGCGCTAAAGGCTATGAGACCCGATGAGAGCATTACGGGATGGGCATTCAGATTTCTTCAGGCGATCCCCGAGGTCACTATGGTGCTTTCGGGAATGTCAAATATGGAGCAGCTAAGATCCAATATAGAAACATGGTCTGAGGATAAGCCGCTCAGCAGCGAGGAGTTCAATAAGCTCATCGAGCTTGCCGACAACGAGACAAAGAAAGGCGGTCTGCCGTGCACAGCCTGTCATTACTGCACTGGATCTTTATTGAAAGTCTTTTCTTTTCAAGGGTATTTGAAATCGTATTCATTATCAATTCTCCTTTACATATTGATCATAGCCGAGAACGATGTCATCATCTCGGAGATCTTGATCTGCTGAGGACAAACAGCCTCACAGCTCCGACAGCCAATACAGTTTGCCGGACGCTTGTTTTCGGGCATACTCGCAACACCCATAGGCGCAAGGAAGCCTCCACCGGTAAT